>JALYLO010000542.1 GCA_030774175.1 Actinomycetota bacterium | reverse complement strand
TCCACGTACTCCTCGACGTCGGCCCGGGTCTCGAACTCGAGCTGCCCGTCCACGTCTTCGCGACGCACGCTCGGGAAGTGACGCCGCAGGAGCGCCTCGCCGTTCTCGCGGGTGAACGTCGACGACGACGGCCCGCTGCCGACGAGCTCGCGCAGCTCCTGGAGATGAAAGGCTGAGTTGGTCGCGACGACGAGCCGGCCGCCGGGGCGGAGCACGCGCTCGAGCTCATGGAGGCCCCGGTCGAGCTCGGGCACGTGATAGAGCATCCAGGCGGCCACGGCGGCGTCGAACGTCGCGTCGTCGAACGGCAGGTGCTGAACGTCGGCGAGGCACGCATCGAGGCCTCGCTCCCGCGAGAGCTCGACCATTCTCGGCGCCTGGTCGGTCGCAACCACCTCCGCCCCGGTCGCGCGCGCCACCCACTCCGCGAGCTCGCCCCAGCCGCAGCCCACCTCCAGCACGCGCCGCGGGCGCGCCTCCACGAGCGCGGCCACGATCAGTGGTCGCGCGTCGTCGGCTGTCGCGTCGCCGGTGAAGACGGCTGCGCGCCGGCGCAGACGGGCATCGTCGGCGTACTCGCCGGCGACGAGCTCGGGGTCGTCGAGCCTCGTCACCGCGCCGCAGGAGCGCTCACGTGCCGTCCACGATGGGCGACCCCGGAATGCCCTTCGACGGCGCGCGCCCCCCGAGCCAGGCGTTGACCGTCGCTCCCACGTCGCCGAACTCGCCGCCCTCGTGGATCCTGCCGGCCGCATTCTTGCCTTCGACGTAGGCGAGCAGCAGGGCGTACTCGCGCGAGTGGTCGGTCGACGGAGTCGTCGGGTCGCACCCGTGGTCGGAGGTGAGGATCAGGAGGTCGTTCGGGCGAAGCGCGTCGAGGATGTCGGGCAGCCGGCGGTCGAAGTCCTGCAGGCAGCGGTGGAAGTTGACGGGATCGTTGCGGTGCCCCCAGAGCGAGTCGGTCTCGACGAGGTTCACGAAGACGAGCCCCCGGTCGATCGTTCGGAGCAGCTCCTCGGTCTTCTGGATCCCGTCCACGTTCGATTTCGTGGGAAACTCCTCGTCGACGTCCTGATGGGCGAAGATGTCGCCGATCTTCCCGACGCCGTACACCTCGTTCCCCGCCTCTCTGACGAGAGACAGGTAGTTCGGACGCGCCGGCTGGAGTGAGAAGTCGTGGCGGTTCGGCGTCCGCTCGTACGAGCCCGGGGCGCCGTTGAAGGGACGCGCGATCACACGGCCCACCGCGTGCTTGCCCGTCAGGATCTCGCGCGCGACCCGACAGGCCTCGTACAGCTCCTCGAGCGGAACCGTCTCCTCGTGGGCGGCGATCTGGAACACGGAATCGGCGCTCGTGTAGACGATCCACTTGCCGGTCCGTTGATGCTCTTCGCCCAGCACCTGGATGATCTCGGTTCCGCTCGCCGGCTTGTTCCCGATCACGCCACGGCCGGTGCGGTTCATGAACGGGTCGATCACCTCGTCGGGAAAGCCGTACGGGTAGGTCGGCATCGCCTGCGGGGTGACGACGCCCATCAGCTCCCAGTGCCCGGTCGTCGTGTCCTTGCCCTTCGACCGCTCGCGCAGGCGCCCGGCGACGGCGGGCGCTCCCGGCTGGGGCGCACAGCCCTGAAGCGGCTCGACGTTCCCCAGGCCGAGCGCCTCCAGCGTCGGCAGGTCGAGGCCGCCGACGGCGCGGGCGACGTTGGCGAGGGTGTTCGAGCCCTGATCGCCGAACTCCGCCGCATCCGGCAGCTCACCCGCTCCGACGGCGTCCAACACGATGACGCACGCACGGGGCATGCGGCTATCCTACTTCCGTGGCAACTGGGCTCGGACTCCTCGGAATCGCCGTCTTCATCGTCTGCGTGATCGCGCTCGCGGCGGGCGTGACGTGGCTCGTCGTCCGCGTCAGCCCGTCGCCCGACAAGAAGAAGCAGAAGGCCGCGCCCGCGGCTGAATAGGCGTCAGCTAGACGGCCGAGAGCGGCAGCACGTCGCCGAGCGGCGTGTAGTCGATGCCGTGCGCCTCGGCGACTGCCTCGTACGTCACCTTGCCGTCGATCACGTTCACACCCTTGGCCAGCGCGGGATCGCCGGCCACGGCGGCGCGCAAGCCGTTGTTGGCGATCGCCTCGACGTACGGGAGCGTCGCGTTCGTCAGCGCCTTCGTCGACGTGATCGGCACGGCGCCGGGCATGTTTGCGACGCAGTAGTGCGTGACCCCGTCCACGACGTAGACCGGGTCGGCGTGGGTCGTCGCGTGCGACGTCTCGAAGCAGCCGCCCTGGTCGATCGCAACGTCGACCACGACCGCGCCCTCCTTCATGCCGGAGATCATCTCGCGCGTTACGAGCTTCGGCGCCACCGCGCCCGGGACGAGTACCGCGCCGATCACGAGATCGGCGTCCTCGACCGCGGCGGCCACCTGGAGGATCGAGCTCATCAGCAGCGTCACGCGCCCGGAGAGGATCTCCTCGAGATGCCGCATCCGGTCGATCGACCGTTCGAGGATCGTCACCTGCGCGCCCAGCCCGAGTGCGATCACGGCCGCGTTGTAGCCGACGACGCCGCCGCCGACGATCACGACGCGCCCCGGTGCGACTCCGGGCACCCCGCCGAGCAGGAGGCCGCGTCCCCCGAGCGGCTTCTCGAGGAAGTAGGCGCCCGCCTGCGAGGCGAGCCGGCCGGCGACCTCCGACATCGGGGCGAGCAGCGGGAGCGCTCCGTGCGCCTCGACCGTCTCGTAGGCGACCGCGGTGCCACCCGAGTCGATCAGCGCGCGCGTCAGCGCTTCGTCGGCGGCGATGTGCAGGTAGGTGAAGAGAATCTGTCCGTCGCGCAGCCGCGCGTACTCGGACGCGATCGGCTCCTTGACCTTCAGCACCATCTCCGACTGCTCCCAGATCTGGTCGGCGGAGGCGAGCTCGGCACCCACGCGCGCGTACGCCCCGTCCGGGAACGCGCTGCCTGCGCCGGCTCCCGACTCGACGGCGACGTCGTGCCCGCGGTTGATCAACTCGAGCGCCCCGGCCGGCGTGAGCGCGACCCGGTACTCGTCGGGCTTGATCTCCTTGGCGACGCCGATCCGCATGCGGGCGGAAGCCTACAGTTACGAGCTCATGCGGTCGGCCTACCGCACGCGGTTGCGCGCCAAACGGCCGGCCGCGAACGCGGCCGCGAAATGCGCATCCTCCAGGTCGGCCCCGCGTCCCATGTGGGAGACGGGCAAGCCGTCGCAGGCCTCCCGCCACCCGGCGCCCGATTCCGCCGGCGCAATCAGCAGATCGCCGAGGGCGAGGTCGGAGACAGCGCCGGTGTGATGCGAGACGCCGCGATGACGCTCACGCTCGTCGACGGCCGACACCCGCTGCGCGAGGATGGGCGTGCCGCCGAGGGCCGACGCCACGTTCGCGGCTTCGGCCAGCGCGACCGCACCGTGACCGAAGCGCGTACCCGTGCCGACGATGCCAGGGCCGACCGCGCAGACCGCCACGTCGTGCCGGACGGCCGCCCACAGCTCGGCGGCGGCGACCGAGACGCAGCGCACGTCGCCGCCGAAGCAGGGGGCCACCGACACCGTCGACGTCACGAGCCCGCGCTCGCGCAGCGCCCGCACCGCATCGGACAGGACGAGCGGGAGTGCCCCGCCGGCGACCTGGACGTAGGCGACGCGCAGTCCGACGAGTGCGGCGCACACGGGGACGACCTGCGAGTGCACGGTACAGAGCACGACCGGCAGCCCCTGCAGGCCCTCGGCGAGCTCGCCGTCCTCCTCTGCGTGACGGACGGCCCATTGCCCGGGCGCGTAGGGAAGCGCCATCACGTGCGCCCCCGGCTGCGGCGGGAGGTCGAGCCCCTGGGTGAGGTTCGCGTAGAGCACATCGAACCCGCCCGAGCCGAGCTCGAGCTCGCGTGCCTGGACGTTGACGAGCACCTCGTCACCCTCGTCGACCAGCCCCGTAAGGTCGGGGTACGCGACACATGCGGCACCGTCGACCTCGCAACGAACGAAGCCGGCATGCCGCTCGAGGATGCGGGTCACCCGCCCGCGCTTAAGCGAGAGCGCCATCGACCAGCGCGAGCGTCACATCGACCATCGCCGCGAGGTCGTCGACCGCGATGTGCTCATCCGGCGTATGGATGTCCGTCATGCCGTTCGCCAGGTTGACGATCTCGAGGCCGCGCTCGTTGAACACGTTGGCGTCCGCCGCGCCGCCGGAGAGCTCGTAGGTGACGGAGTGTCCGCAGCGCTCAAGCGCGGCGGCGGCGAGCACGACCGCGCGATCAGACTTCGCGAACCGGTAACCGCGGTAGCTCTTGCGCGCCTTCGTCTCGACATCGCACTCGGCGACGGCGGCCGCGAACGTGATCGCATCCTGCATCTGCTGCACGAGGTCGGCGAGCTTGCGCTCGTCGTGGGAGCGCACCTCCGCAACGAACGTGCACCACTCCGGGACGATGTTCGTCGCCGTGCCGCCGTTGATCGTGCCGACGTTCGCCGTCGAGTCGTCGTCGACGCGTCCGAGCCGCAGTTCGGAGATCGCGCCCGCGGCCGCGGCGATCGCGGAGCGGCCCTCTTCCGGATGCATTCCCGAATGCGCAGCCCGGCCGTGGAAGGTCACCTCGAGCGACTGCGAGTACGGAGCGCCGAGGATGACGACCCCGATCGGGGCAGCCTGGTCGTAGACGTACCCGACGCGCGAGCGGAGCCGCGTGTGGTCGAAGGCGAACGCGCCGACGAGTCCCACCTCTTCCTTCGGGGTGAAGAGCAGCTCGATCCCGGCGTGCGGCCGTCCCTCCACGAGCAGGCGGCGCACGCCTTCGAGCATGACCGCGACCGCAGCCTTGTTGTCGGCGCCGAGGATCGTCCCCGCGGCGTTCCGCACGATCCCGTCCGCGACGACGGGCTCGATCCCCGCGGTCGGCGGAACCGTGTCGAGGTGGGCGCAGAGCAGCAGCGGCTCGCCCTCGGCGGTCGCCTCGAGCCTGCAGAAGACATTTCCCATGGTCGAGCCGATCGCCTGCGCGGAGCCGTCCTCGTCGGGCATGAGGCCGCAGTCCCGCAGGTAGCCGAGCACGAGGTCGGCGACGGCGCGCTCCTCGCCCGGTGGGCTGGGAACCGACGCGAGCTCGGTGAACAGATCGAGAACCTCCGGCGGCACCGAAGGGTGATCCTATGCGCCCGGCCCGCGCGCCAGTAGGCCGTTCGGCCTCGTCTCCGTCGGCACCGCGGCGCGCTAGGTCTTACGGCTAGGCGACTTCGACCCCAGAGCGTTGCCGCGCTCGGAGCACGGCGGCGGCCACGAACTCACGGAAGAGGGGTGCGGGCCGCGTCGGGCGCGACTTGAACTCCGGATGGAACTGCGACGCCACGAACCATGGGTGGTCCGGCAGCTCGATGATCTCGACGAGCCGGCCTTCCTGGAACGTCCCGCTGACGACCAGGCCGCCGTCGACGATCGCCTGCCGGTAGGCGTTGTTCACCTCGTAGCGGTGACGGTGCCGCT
>JALYLO010000541.1 GCA_030774175.1 Actinomycetota bacterium | reverse complement strand
ACGTCCTACGATGCCCCGAGCTATGAAGCCGAGCGTAGACGACGCAAATTCAAGGCCTTTTACCGTCCCCGCGCGACGACCTTGTGTCCGTTTTGTGTCCGCGATCCCGCCGTCAGTGTCTCGGTTGAAAACAAAGACCCCCAATATGCAGGCTATTTGTCGAAGCCCTCTGACGGACTCGAACCGTCGACCCCCTCCTTACCATGGAGGTGCTCTACCAGCTGAGCTAAGAGGGCAAGCGGCACAAGGTTAGCGCGATATCGTCGCCTCCGATGCGCGCTCGCCGCTCGATCACCGTCGTTGGTTGCCACGCCGGGGGGGAGATCGGCAACGTCGTCGTCGGTGGGGTGTTGCCGCCGCCTGGGGCCACCGTCTTCGAGCAGATGCTGGCGCTGAAGACCGACGATTCGCTTCGTCGCCTCCTTCTGCGCGAGCCGCGCGGCTCGGTCGCCGTGCACGCCAATCTGATCGTGCCCTCGACGCGCGGAGAATGTGCCGCCGGCTTCATCATCATGGAGCCGACCGAGTACCCGGCGATGTCCGGCTCGAACACGATCTGCGTCGCAACCGTGTTGCTCGAGACGGGTATGGTGGAGATGCACGAGCCCGAGACGACGCTGCGGCTGGAGGCCCCGGCCGGCGTCGTCGAGATCAGGGCGGCGTGCAGCGACGGCCGCGTCGAGAGCGTCGAACTGACGAACGTGCCCTCGTTCGTCGACCGGCTCGACGCGCCGCTCGAGGTCGAAGGTCTCGGCCGGCTCACCGTCGACGTCGCGTTCGGCGGCATGTGGTACGCGATTGCCGACGCACACGCACTGGGCTTCGCGCTCGAGCCGGACGAGGCGCGCGAGCTCTGCGCCGTCGGCGAGCGGATCCGCCGCGCCGCGCGCCAGCAGCTGCCCTGCGTGCACCCGGAGAACCCCGGCATCGCGGGTGTGAGCATCGTCCAGCTGGCCGGGCCGTGGCAGGGGGTCGGCAAGACGACGAGAAACGCGGTCGTGGTCGCGCCCGGACGCCTCGACCGCTCTGCGACCGGCACGGGCCTCTCGGCGCGCATGGCGGCCCTGCAGGCGCGCGGCTCGATGCGGGTCGGCGACCGGATGACGCACTCCTCGCCGCTCGGCTCGACCTTCGAGGGCCGGATCGTCGCCGAGACGACGGTTGGCGGCCTGCCGGCGATCGTGCCCGCGATCCGCGGCAGCGCCTGGATCACGGGCATCAGCCAGGTCTTCGTCGACCCGGCCGACCCGTTTCCCGAGGGCTACGTGCTCACCGACACCTGGCCGGCGGACGAGATCCAGTGAGCGTCGACGGGCACGGCTCCGATCCCGGCGTCACCTGAGCGCCGCGCGCTCGACCCGGGCGAGCGCCTGCGCCGCGGTCAACCCGTAGGTCGCCTCGCCGAGCACTGACGAGGCGAGCTCGCCGGCCTCGCGGATCACGCGCTCCCGCTGCGCGTCGAGCTGGCTGCTTGCGACGAAGAGGACGGCGTGGGCACGCGAGGCCCACTCCACGAGGTCAGCGCTGCTGCCGCCGCCGGGGGCGCCCGCCTCGCCGATCTGGCCCGCGACCTCGCGGGCCCTGAGCTCGAGCTCCGGCAGTTCGAGCGTCAGCTCCTCAGCCGTGCGTCGGAGCGCCTCCAGCTCCCCCCGCACCCGTTCGAGGTTCCGCAGAGCGAGCTCGACGCGGTCGGACGCACGTCCGACCCGACGCTGCGCTGCGTCGCGTTGCTCGTCGGAGCTCGCCCGTTCGAGCTCGGCCGCCGCGTCAGCTTGTTCGGCGCGCCGGGCGTCGAGCTCGAGCGTTGCGTCGGCCGCGGCCCGTCGCAAGTGCCGGTCCTCGTCGGCCTCGTCTTCGAAGAACGCGGCGATCGCCTCTGCGCGTGCGCGCACCTCCGCGACCGCCGCCGTGAGCGCGCGCGTGCGCTCAGACTCCTCGGCCAGCAGCCCGTCCCGCCGCGCCAGCTCACGGAGCTCATCGACCGCGCTCGACCGCACCGCTGGATCTTGACGCATGACGTGTCCGACGCGGAAAGGATCTACAGGACGTCCCGTGTCAAAGAGTGCGTAAGTGTTTCGGCATGGCTCGAGCAGGGGGATCCACGCGGCTCAACCTGACACTTGACCCCGAGCATGCGGAGAAGCTCAGCCGCCTTGCGGAGCAGAGCTACACGGGTAAGGGGACACTCGCGAGCTCTCTTCTCTCCCGTGCGATCGACGACGCCGAGCTCGATGGGCGGACGATGGTCGAAGTCCTGCACGGGATCCCCGGTGCAGTCGAGCGGATCAAGAAGGCCCGCGAGGAGATCGCCCGAGGCGAAGGCATTTCGCTCGAAGAACTCTCGTAGAACGATGGCGCACGTG
>JALYLO010000540.1 GCA_030774175.1 Actinomycetota bacterium | reverse complement strand
GGCGACGATCCTCTCGGCGACGTTCAGCGGCGCTGCGGCGAGCGCGCCCCGGACGACGCACAGGACCCTGGTCACGATCACGGTGGACACGCTGCCGATCGCGAACGCGCTTCCGATGGATCTCGGGATCAAGAAGGGCTTCTTCACGGCGCGGGGGATAGACATCACCAAGCGCACCCTGCAGAGCGGCAACGACGTGGTGCTCGCGCTCGCGAACAAGAACGGCGAGATCGGCTACCTCGGCTACGTGCCCATGATGATCGCGCGTACGCAGGGGATCCAGGTCACGACGGTCGCGAACAGCGAGGTCGAGGGCACGTCCGAGGCCGACAACTGGCAGAACATCCTCGTCAAGGGCTCGAGCTCGATCCGCAAACCTGGCGATCTCGCGGGCAAGACGATCGCCGTGAACGCGCTCAAGGGCGTGGGCGAGGTGATGATCAAGGCCGCGCTCAAGAAATCCGGCGTGAACCCGACCTCGGTCAAGCTGCTCGCGCTGCCCTTCCCGGCCATGCGGGCTGCGCTTCAGAACGGCCAGGTCGACGCGATCTGGACACCCGAGCCGTTCATGTCGGCGGCGC
Source organism: Actinomycetota bacterium (assembly GCA_030774175.1). The sequence continues at coordinate 1,874 of JALYLO010000540.1, read as the reverse complement.
TCAATAGCGACGGCGCGCGGATCGTGATGGCGCCCGGGCCGGTGCTCGGCAGGTACTGGCCGATCGGCGGCTACGCCGCGCTGCAGAGCTGGACGTCGGCGAACGCCGCGCTGGCCGCGAAGTTCCGCCTGGCGATCAACCAGTCCCTCGCGTACGCGCAGGCGCATCCGGACGAGATCCGCGACCTGCTCCCGGCCGCGACGAGGAACGTGCGGCTGCCGATCTGGACGCCGGTGGTCGACCGCGACAAGCTCGCTGCCCTCGCGCGGTACGCGAAGGAGTACGACGTCATCTCCACGCTGCCGAACCTGGCCCTGCTGGTGCCGAGCAGCGTCACCGGCGGCAAGACCCTGCAGGCGACCGGCGGGAACAAGTTCGTCGCTCTACGCCTGGACGGCCGGACGATCAGGACGCTGAAGGCAGGCCGATACACGTTCGTCGTGACCGACCAGTCGAAGACGCGCGCCTTCAAGCTCACCGGGCCGGGCGTGAAGAAGAGCACGAGCGTCCGCGGCACCGGGCGGAGCACGTGGACTGTGCGGCTCAAGCGAGGCACGTACGTCTTCAGTGCGACCGGCAGGCCGCTGCTGAAGCAGAAGCTCCGCGTCACGTAGATCCGGCGGCGAGCACCGAGCTGCGGGAGGGCGCCCACGCGGCGCCCTCCGCGCGTCAGGGCGCGAACGTCTGGGTCGGTGCGATCCGCACGTCCAGCAGCAGCGGCGTTTCGCGCGAGGTGAGCGTCGGGACGGCCTCGTCGAGTGAGGCCACGAGCTCGTCGTGCGCGTCGATCCGTCGTGCCTCGCAGCCGAAGCCGCTGGCGATGGCGGCGAGGTCGATCTCTTCGAAGTCCGGCCAGGGGCTGTCGAGGCCGTGCCGCTCGGCAAGCCGGTCCATGATCGCGTAGCCGCCGTTCGAGAGGATCACGAACAGCACGCCGACCTTGTAGTGCGCCGCGCTCCAGAGCGCCTGGATGCCGTAGAGAGACGAGCCGTCACCGACGACGGCGACGACGGGGCGCTCGGGGAGCGCCATGCGGACTCCCGTCGCCCCCGCCAGCGCGAAGCCGAGGCCGCCCATCGCTGCACTGAGGAACCCGAGCGGCTCGCGGGCCAGCAGCCGGTCGTGCAGCTCGGGACGGTCGACGGGCGCCTCCTCCACGACGACGGTCTCGCGTGGGAGACGCTCGGCGAGCGCGGCGAGGACGTGCGAGGCGGTCAACGGGTGCGCCGGCTCGGGAGGCGGCGGGGGCCGGAACTGGACGGGTGGCTCGGCGTCGCGCTGCGGAACGCGGCGGGCGAGGCCTGCGCAGACCGCCGCGGGAGGCGCCAGCACGGCGAGGTCGACCGGGCTCCGGTGCACCTCGTCCAGGTCGTCGCTCACGAGGGCGATCCGCGTCCCGTCCTGCGTGAACCGGCCCTCCGTGAACGGCGACTGGCGGAAGACCGGAGCTCCGACCACAAGGACGGCGTCGTACGGCTCGAGCTTCTCCCGCAGCCGAGGGCGGTCTGCCGGCAGGAAGCCGGCGAAGAGCCGGTGATCCTGCGGGAAGCCGGCCCGCGCGCCAAACGATTCCTGGAACACCGGCGCCACCAGTCGCTCGGCGAGCTCGACGAGAGCCGACCACGTCGCCGGGTCGTCGGCACCTGCTCCCACCACGAGCGCCGGCGACCGCGCTTCTCCGAGGAACCGCGCAAGCTCGTCGATCGCCGCCTCGTCCGCGGCCAGCGCGCGCACAACCCGCGCCGGGGTTGCGTCCTCGCGGTCGCCGTCGACCGGTTGGGACCAGTCGTCCATCGGCACGACGACGAGCGCCGGGCCGCGACGCGTCTCCGCCTCATGGTAGGCGCGGTCGATCGCCCCAGGGACGTCCTGTG
>JALYLO010000539.1 GCA_030774175.1 Actinomycetota bacterium | reverse complement strand
GCCGCACGCAGCAGGCCGTGCTCGTCGAGCTTCGATTTCACGAGCCCGAGCGTCAGGCGCGTCGCCCAGATTTCGCGCCCCTTGACCTCGCGCATCAGGTACGGCAGTGAGCCGACGTGATCCTCGTGCGCGTGCGTCAGGACGACGGCGCGAATGTTCTTGTCGCGTAGATAGCCGAAGTCGGGGAGGATCAGGTCCACGCCGAGGTGCTCGTCGCGCGGGAATGCCATCCCGGCGTCGACGACGATCAGCTCGTCGCCGAGCTCGTAGACAGTCGTGTTCTTGCCGACCTCTCCGAGCCCGCCGAGCGGGATCACACGCAATACGTCGCTCATGAGGCAGGCAGTCTAGGTGCGGACGAGGACGCCGAGGCGATCGAGGCATCCGCGCACCTGTGCGAGCTCCGCGTCGGTCGCCGGAACGAGCGGCAGACGGTGGCCGCCGACGTCGTGCCCGAGCAGGTTCAGGGCGGCCTTGATGGCGATCGGGTTCGACGCCACCTGCAGCAGGTCGTATGCAGCCGCCAGGTCGCGGTCGATCTCGCGCGCGCGCTCCGTGTCCCCGGCTTGCATCGCCTTCGCCTGCTCGGCGACCTGCGGCCCGACGACGTGGGTGTGCACACAGATGCCGCCGACCCCGCCGAGCTCGAGGAACGGCTGGATGAGGATGTCGTCGCCGGCGTAGAGATCGAGGCCGGTCGCGACGATGTGGCGCGCCTCGTCGAGGTCGCCGTTCGCCTGCTTCACCGCACGCACCGTCTCGATCTCAGCCAGTCGCGTGATCGTCTCCGGCTCGATGTTGATGACGACGCGGGCAGGGATGTTGTAGGCGATGATCGGCTTGTCGCTCACGTGGGCGATCGCCTCGAAGTGCGCGACGATGCCGCGTTGCGGTGGCTTGTTGTAGTACGGCGTCACGACAAGGAAGGCATCGACTCCGAGCTCGTGCGCGCGCTCGGTGAGATGCACGGAGTGCGCCGTCGAGTACGTACCGGTGCCGGCGACGACGGTGGCGTCGCTGCCGACCGCCTCGATCGCAGCCCGGAAGAGGTCGATCCGCTCGTCGTCCGAGAGGGTCGGGCTCTCGCCCGTCGTGCCGGCGACGACGATCCCATCGGAGCCGTTCTCGACGAGGTGCCGCGCGAGCCGTTGGAACGAGTCGAAGTCCACCGCGCCGTCGCCGGCGAACGGAGTGACGATGGCGGTGAGGACGGTGCCGAGCATGGCCGGATTGTACGCCGAGCGGGAACCCGCCCTACGAGCCAGCTCGTGGACATCCTCAGCTCGCTCGCGTGATCAGCGGCGGCGCCCGAAGATCCGGATCAGGTAGACGCGCTCTTCGCCGAGCGGAACGATCCCTTGGGTGGCGAGTTGGCGCATCAGGGCGGAACCTACTGCGTCAGTCGTACGACCCGAAATCCGGCCTCCTCGAAGGTCGGCGCCACCCGCAGGAACTCCGCTTCGTATGGACGGCCTGCGAGCCCGAGGAGCGCCTCCGGAGCGAGCTCGCGCAGCCGCTCGAGCAGCGGCTCGACGTTTCGGCGCTCGTAGAGCACGTCGGCGGCAAGGACGAGGTCAAAGCGCTCGCTCCAGGGTGTTCGCCAGTCGCGCATCTCCGCGCGCAGCGTGAGCTCGTTCCGCGCCGCGTTGCGCGCGAGCAGCTCGATTGCGTCCTCCGCCCAGTCGGTCGCGGTAACGACGGCGCCCCGCGACGCTGACACGAGCGACGGAACGCCGAGACCACAACCGAGCTCGACCACCCGCACGCCGTCCAGTCGCTCCGGCAGCGCGCCTGCGAGCGCGATTGCCGCAGGCCACAACTCGGCCCAGTACGGCAGAAACTCGTCGTGCTGGAATGCCCCCTCGTCGAGCAATGTGTCGGGCGCAGCAGGCCGGAGCAGGGAGAGCGTCACCTCCCCCACGCGAATCGTCTCCTCGCGCAGCTCGGTCACAGGGTAGTTCGGTCAGAGGATCGCGTCGAGCCCAACGGTGAGCCCGGCCGGCAGCGTCGGGAGCCGCTCGAGTGCGAGCAGCACGCCGGGCACGTAGGCCTCGCGCGACGTCGCGTCGTGCCGGATCGTCAGCAGCTCCCCCGCGCCGCCCAGCAGCACCTCGTGGTGGGCCAGCAGACCCGGGAGCCGCACCGAGTGGATCGGCACGTCCCCGCCCAGCCGCTCCGCGATCAGCCTCGCGGTGCCCGACGGTGCATCCAGTTTGCCGGCATGGTGCAGCTCGACGATCTCCGCCTGCTCGAGGTACTGCGCCGCCTCCTCGGCGAACCGCATCATCAAGACCGCGCCGAGCGCGAAGTTCGGCGCGTAGAAGACCGCGACGGGTGCATCACGCACCGTTGCCGGATCCCAGCCCGTGGTGCCGACGACGCACGGGACTCCGGCGGCCAGGGCCGCACGAACGTTGGCGAGCACCGCGTCGGGGCGCGTGAAGTCGACCATCGCCTCGGCTCCGACGAGCGATTCCAGGAGCGTATGGCCGGCCCGCTCGAGCGCCGGAGCGAGCGCCGAGCCGACCTTCCCCCGGCGGCCGTTGAGCAGGATCCTCACGCCGCGCGCGCGAGCGCAGGCGTTACGCGCTCCAGGGCGGCGACGAAGCGCTCCTGACTCGGCCCGATGCAGGCGGCGGAGAGTCGCTCGGGGGCGAGGAGCGCCGCGGCGAGACCGCAGACCGACTGGGCGTCGACGGCGTCGATCTCGGCGACGATCCGATCGACCGAGAGCAGCTCCGAGTCCGTGATCAGCGACTTCCCGAGCCGGTTCATGCGCGTCGACGTGGACTCCATCGAGAGCAGGACGCGGCCCTTGATGTTCTCCTTCGCGCGCTCCAGCTCACGCGCGGGAAGGTTGCCGGCCGCGATGTCGGCGATCTGCTCCGCCGTGATCGCAAGCGCGTCGGCCAGGTTGTCCTCGCGCGTGCCGAGGTAGACGCCGATCTGCCCCGTGTCTGTGTACTGCGACACGAACGAGTAGACGGCGTACGCCATCCCCCGCTTCTCACGGATCTCCTGGAAGAGTCGCGACGAAGCAGAGCCGCCGAGGATCGCGTCGAGCAGCGACGCCGCGAATCGCCGCCGATCGGAACGCGAGATGCCGGGCGCCGCGAGGCACACGTGGTACTGCTCGGTGTCCTTCTGCTGGAAGCGCAGCCGCGGCGGCGGCGCCTGCACCAGCGGCGGGCGCACGTTGACGGCGTTGGAGCCCCCGGGCCTGCGCCGCTCGAGCGAACGCGAGACGAGCTCGACGACGTGTTCGTGCTCGATGTTCCCGGCAGCTGCGACGACGATGTTGCCCGGCACGTACATCGTGTCGTGGTACCGCGCGATCGCCTCACGGGGGATCGAGGAGATCACCTCGGCCGTCCCGATCACCGGCCGGCCGAGTGGATGGTCGCCGAACACCGCGTCCGCGATCAGGTCGTGCACGAGCTCCTGCGGCGCGTCGTCGTACATCGCGATCTCCTCGAGCACCACCTCGCGCTCGGAGTCGAGCTCCGCGAACGCCGGCGCGAAGACCATGTCGCTCATCACGTCTACCGCCGTCTCGAGGTGGTGGTCCGGAATGCGCGCGTAGACGAGTGTGTGCTCCCGGGACGTCGCGGCGTTCAGTTCTCCTCCGAGGCCGTCGAAGATCTCGGCGATCTCCAGAGCACTGAAGCGGTCGGTTCCCTTGAAGAGCAGATGCTCGATGAAGTGCGTGACGCCTGCCTCCAACGGCTCCTCGTCGCGCGACCCCGCGCCGATCCAGCAGCCGACCGCCGCCGAGCGGACGTGGTCGAGACGCTCCGAGATGACACGTTCTCCCGAGTCGAGCTCCGTCAGCATCCAGTTCTGCACGGGCGTAGCGTAGTGCCCGTGGCGCGGGACCGCCCGCGGCGGCCGGCCGGCCGCGGGACGTGGCGGCCGTACGAGGCACAGGCCGGACTACCTGCGGTACACGATGCTGCTCTTCGGGTCGACATGGAGGCTCGGGTCGACCGACCAGACGGAGATCAGCGCAGCGACACCGAGACCGGCCGAGACTCCGCCGAGGAGCGCGGCGAGCGCCGGCTGCGGGGCGAGGGCGATCGCGGCGAGGATCGAGACGCCGACGGTGCTCGGCATCGTCGCGGCGATCGCCTGCCGCCAGCGCGCCGCGACGACCGCGTCAGGCGGAGCCAAGGCCGGCTCGGCGTCCTCACCCCGGAAGCGCCCCCGCGGGTCGTTCAGGACGGCGAAGGTGATCCCGAGCAGGCCCACCGCGAACGCGAGCAGCGCCGGTGCGCTCGCGAGCCCGACGAGGCGGGCGGCGACGAGCCACACGGCGCCGAGCGCGACGCGGATCGGGATCACGAGCAGCGTTCGCTCGCGGTAGGAGTGCAGCGTCATCGCGGATCGCCGGGCAGGAGCGACCACACGATCGCGTCGGCACGACTGCCGTGCAACCAGATCGACTTGCGCTCGAGACCTTCGCGTTGAAAGCCGCACCGCTCGGCGACGCGCTGAGACGCCTCGTTGTCGGGATGCGTGCGCAGCTCCAGGCGGCCGACGCCGTCGTCGAGCAGCCACGTGCAGAGCAGCCGCACGGCCCGGGTGATCAGTCCTCGTCCCCGCCCTGCCTCGCGGGCCAGGTAGGCGATCTCGTAGTTCTCGCGCGGGCGGCGCGATGCGATGACCGCGCCGAGCGGCTCGTCGTGCGGCGGCTCGGTCACGCAGTAGTCGTAGCGGTCGCCGCTGGAGAAACCGTTCCGGATCGTGCGCAGGACCGATTCGAAGTCCGAATCGCGCGGCTCCGCCGGCATGTTCAACCACCGCCGGATCAGCGGGTCGGCGAACGTGGAAAGAATGGCGGCGCGGTCGTCCTCGCGCATCTTGCGGAGGCCGACCACGCCGTCGGTGAGGCTGTTCGGCGGCTGCATGCAGCCGACCGTACTACCGGGTGCCGCTAGTCCGAGCGCGAGCCTTCCCGCTCGCGCCGCGGACCGCCGCGACCGCCGCCGCGCGGGCCGTCACGGCGCGGCCGCTCCTCGCGGGGCTCACGCGGCGGAGCATCCTTCGCCCGCTCGACGAGCTCCTCGGGAGAGACCATCGTGTCGCCCTCGTGCTTGGAGATCAGCTTGAGGCCGATGCGGCCCCGCGCCTTGTCCACTTCCTGGACGAGCACGTCGAGAACGTCGCCGCGAGTGAGGACGTCTTCGATGTGGTTGACGCGGCCCGGGCCGACGTTCGAGACGTGCAGCAGACCGTCGGTGCCCTTCTTCAGCTCGACGAACGCGCCGAAGTCGGTTGTCTTCACGACCCGGCCCGTGTAGGTGTCGCCGACCTCGGGCTCCTTGGTGAGCGCTGCGATCGCTGCGATCGCGGCGTCGCCCTTGGTCCCTTCCGTGGCGTACACGAGGATCGTTCCGTCCTCCTCGATGTCGATCTGGACCTCGTACTCCGACTCGAGCGAGCGGATCGTCTCGCCGCCCTTGCCGATCACCATCCCAATGAACTCCGGGTTGATCTGGATCGTCGAGATCCGCGGGGCGTGCTCGGCGAGCGCGGTGCGCGGCTCCGAGATCGCGTCCGTCATCTTCCCGAGAATGGCGATGCGGGCGTCCTTCGCCTGCGAGAGCGCTTCTTCCATGATCTGCCGGCTGACGCCGGTGATCTTGATGTCCATCTGGAGCGCGGTGATGCCCTCCTTCGTGCCGGCGACCTTGAAGTCCATGTCACCGAGGTGATCCTCCGCGCCCTGGATGTCGGTGAGGATGACGTAGTCG
>JALYLO010000538.1 GCA_030774175.1 Actinomycetota bacterium | reverse complement strand
CGGGCCCGAGCGGCTCCAGCCTGAACTCCGGGGTCTCCAGAGCGAGCGGTACGACGAACTCAGAGGGAACGAACGTAAGCTCACCCACCGTTGCGTAGCGGCGTTGGCAGGAAAGCGATGACGGGTGTTCCACGCGCGCGGCGCGAAGGCGCGTAGCTGGAGGGAACCGCGACGCTCATATGACCAACTCGGCCAGCGCGTCGGCCGAGAGTCGCTCCTGCTCGACGAAGCCCCGCGCCGGGCTCTGCCGCAGCAGCGGCTCGAAATCCCGCCGGTCGCGACTCGACGTCAGCACCACCACAGGCGGATGATCCTGCGCCGCCAACTCCGCCGCAACGGCGAAGCCGTCGGCCTCGGGCAGTTGCACGTCCAGCAGCACCACATCCGGCCGCAGTTCCCGCGCAAGCGCGACGCCGCGGACGCCGTTGGGCGCTTCGCCGATCACGCTAAAACCCTCGGAGAGCGCCGCCCGCGCGACAGCGCGGAACGAGGCGTGGTCGTCGACGTCAGAAGCGTGGGCATGGCAAACCGTCGCACACGCCCAACCCGGTGTCGGTACGGCTAACCCGCCTTCGCGCCCGCTTTCAAACGAGCCCCGATTTTCAAACGAGCCGAGCGCCCCACGCCACGTCCAGACGGTCTGGCTCGCCGAGGCCGGGGGCAGCCTCGGCTCCTCGCCTCAGCGCACGCCCGGCAGCGGCGCAGGCCCGGGGGCCGGCTCCGGGAACGGCGCCCAGCTCTGGGCCGCGAGGGTGGCGAGGCTGCTCGAGGCGACGCCGGCGTCCGAGACCGTAAAGACGCTGCTACCGACCACCACGGAGCGCCTGATCGCGGCCCCGACCACCGTTCCCGCGGGGTGCGTGATCCGGCCGAGGAGTTCGATGCCACGCGCCCGCCCGACGCGGTAGCCCACCGCACGCTGGTCGAACGGCACGACGACGAGGCCCGTGCGCGGCCAGAAGAGGAAGGCATGGTGGTCGGACTCCGACTCGGACCAGCCCTGGCCGAGCGTCGCGTGAGCGAGCCGCGTCGGGTGCCGGAGATCGGAGACGTCGAAGAGCGAGAGCTGCGTGCCTTCCGGTCTGCCCTCATCGTTGACGTCCTGCCCGATCCCGAGCAGCAGGTCCCCGCCGATCGGATGCAGGTAGGCCGAGTAGCCTGGGAGCTCGAGCTCGCCGAGCACGCGCGGCCGCGCCGGGTCGGCGAGCTCGACGGTGTAGAGGGGGTCGACCTGCTTGAACGTGACGACATAGGCGGTCGGGCCGACGAATCGGACCGCGTAGACGCGCTCGCCCTTGCCGAGGTTGCCGACGCGGCCGATCTGGTTGAGCGCGCCGTTGCCGAGGCGCAGCGTCGTCAGCGACGACTCGGTCGAATCGCTCGAGCCGAACCACGCGGGCGCGTCTGTGCTGACGACGCGCAGGACGCCGTCGAACTCGGACAGCGACCACTGATTCAGCAGGTAGCCAGACACCTGGCCGCTGCCGCGGTAGCGCGTGCGGGTCGGGTCGCTGATGTCGAAGCGGTGGATGGCGGTGGTGACGCTCGGCTGCGGCTCAGTCGGCGTCTCCGGAGGCGGCCGGTCCGTCCAGCGTTCGGTCGCGACGTACAAGTTGTCGGGTGAGGCGTAGAGGATCCGCGCGTCGGTCATCACGCCGATCGAGTCCACCGGGTCGAGGCCCTTCGCCAGGTCCACCGTGAGCACTGTCAGCATCCCGAGGCCGGAGAACCTCTGTGGGCGGTCGACGTTCCGGCACTGGACGAGCGGCCGCGCGGCCTGCGCCGGCCGGCTCGCGCGCTTGATGCGGTAGGTCGGGAGCCACGAGCTGAGGGCCGATGACTGGACGACGGCTCGGTTGTGGCCGCGCGCTTCGGCGAGCGCCGCGTCCGTCGACTCGGTCGGCTGCTCGAACGGCAGCGTCGTCGGCACCTGGGAGGAGACGACGATGCGTGCGGTCGCGCCGACGAGGCGTGCGTCGACGTAGGCGCCGTCCAACGTGAGCGTCCGGACGAGCCGCAACGCCTTCGGGTTGGAGACGTCGATCTCCGAGAGCACCGACTTCGCGGGGAAGTACGGCATCGCGAGCGCCGTCGCGGCGGGACGGGGCGTCACCCAGTACCCACCCCGCGAGAGCACGAGCAGCCGGTCGCCTGCGAGCAGGAGCTCGTGGCTCCAGCCGCCGTCGAGCTTCAACGAGTCGAGCAGCAGCGGTCGCGTCGTGCTGACGTCGACCGCGTCGAGCCGGCCGCCCGCGACGGCGAACAGGGTCGTGCCGTTCGTCTTGACGAGATCTGGCTCGTCGACGCCCTGCTCCTGGACGTTAGTCCCGGAGTAGTCGACGCCCTTCGTCGGCGTCGCGCCGACCGCCGGGATGGCGACGCCGGGGGGCATGCCCCCTCGGGCGAACGAGGAGCCGCCGAAACCCCACGGACCGACGAGCGGCACCGCCTGCGACTTGACGTAGCCGAGCAGGTCGCCGCAGGAGCGGAACGGCACGAGGCGCGAGGCCTTCGCGGCGGCAGCCGCGCCGGTGCGGCCGGAAGCCGAGTGACCGGCCGTCCCGCCCAGGCCCGCGCCGGCGAGCACGACCGCCGCCGGGACGAGCGCTATCCGCCTCCCGAGCTTCACGTACTCGTTATACGCCGCCCGGGCGCGCAGTGTCACAAAATGGGCTGGGCGGCGTCCTTCTGCTTCGGAGGGTGGGTTTGCTACCCACCCTCCGCGAGCAGCCCGTCGCCCGAATGCTCAGAAGGGCAGTTGCCGGGACTCGGCTCGTCGATCCGCCTGGTGAACCCGGCCGGAACGAGAGAGACCACAACCGTCACGAGATCGACGCTGCCCTCGTTCCGGACGACGTGCACGTCGTGACCGTTGTCGACGAAGCCCGATCCGGCTGGAACGGCGTGAGGCGAGCAGGTGGGATCGTCGGCCATGTAGAACGTCGCCGTGCCGGACTTGACGATCACCAGGCTGGGGCCTGGGTGGCTGTGCCAGCCGAACGTCCCGCCCGGCGTGATCGTGTTTTGCAGGACATAGAGGTCCGAGGGCCCCTTCGTGTTGATCCGGCTCTGCCAGAAGTCGGTGGCGGCGCCGGGATCGACGTCGGTCTTTGTCGTGGTGTCGATGTTGTCGAAGCGCGCGACCGAGCTCGAGCGCGTAGAACGGTTGCCACCCGATCCCTCGTGGAGACGCACGAGCGTCGGCCGTGCGAACGTTCGGCCGAGCCGGGCCTGCAGGAGCCGGTGGATCGCGCCGATGGTGAGTGGGCCGACGAGCAGACGTTCGACCCGATCCGGGTCGACTGCCGGCTCGACCGCTGAGGGGTCCGCACCTTCGCCGAGTCGGTGGGCCAGGAAGAGCGACGTCGTCCTCGCGCAGCCGACGCAGCGCGAACGCGCGCGCCCACGCGGACGACTCGTCGAGCCACTGGACGTCATCGACCGCGACGAGGATGGGCTCGTCTTTGGCGAGCACCCGCAGAGGCGCTGCGAACCGCCACGGCGAGTGCGCGCGGATCTGCCGGATCTCCCGCCGCCTCCTTCACGAGGAGCGCGGCCTCGAGCGCGCGGCGCTGCGGCACCGCCAGCGCAGGCAGCACGTCATCGAGAACGTCCCCGAGCAGATCTCCCAGCCCGGCGTGCGCGAGCCCGCGCTCGGCCTCGGCCGGGCGCGACGAGAGCACTCGCAATCCCCGCTCACGCGCCGTCTCGACGCCCGTGAGCCAGAGCGTCGATTTCCCGATGCCCGCCTCGCCCTCGAGGATGAGTGCCGTTGGTCCTCCGGCCGCGCGCTCGAGCACGGCGTGGAGTAGGTCGAGTTCCTCGTCCCTGCCGCCGACGATCTCCAATGCCATCGCTCGCACAATGGTGACGAGTGGTGACGAAGGCAACTACCTGTCAACATCTTCAAGTGACGAGGCATCGCGCTGTGGAATCCCCCCCGGAGACGAAAGCGGTTCAGATCTCGACCGAGCCGGATCTCCCGTTCCGTCTCGATCCCCTCAATGCTCTGGTGGCAACGACCGGTCCGATCGTGCTCGAGAGCAGGTATCGCATGCTCCTCGCCGCGCTCGCCCGCCTTCGCCGGTCACGGAGGGGCCGTTGGGGGCTTGGTCTCGGGTACGGGCTCGTCACGTTGGTGCTCGCGCTGCTCGCCGCCCGCCACTTCGCCACGACCCACTGGCCGCTCTCGCGTGGGCGGCCCGGCCTGCTGATCGCGGCCGCGCTGCTTCTGCTGCTTGCCCAGGCACTCAAGGCGTTCGGTTGGAGCCGGCTGTTCCGTGGCGAGGAGCGTCCGAGCGCCCTGGCCTTGGCCGCCGGCAACGGCGGTGCCGCCCTGATCGGCGTCGTTCTCCCCGGCCGGTTCGACGACGCGATGCGGGTGGCCGTCGTGCGCCGCTATCCAGGTTGCCCGGCCGGCGTCCGCGTGCTCTGCCTCTCGCTCGTGATGCTCGGGCTGATCGACAGCGTCGCGTTGGCGCCGTTCGCGCTGGCGGGTGCTGTGCTTCCCGGTGTCGGAGTTGCCGCCCGCGTCGGCCTCGCCGTCGTTGCGGCAGCAGGCGCCGCGGCCGCGACGGTGATCGTGGCGCTGCCGCGCCTCGCGGCGAGCAGAAGCGCGTTGCGGTTCAGGTTGGGGCGCTGGGTGAGCACGCGGACGACCTCGCTGCGTGGCGCTTTGCAGGCGTGGGCGCTCGTTTCGGGCTGCTGGCTCGTCCGCGCGGTTGCGGTCTTCATCTTGCTCGGGACGCTCGGGATCGGCTTCTCGCTCCCACGCGCACTGCTGCTTCTCTGCGCGGGTGCAGCGGCCGCGGCTCTTCCGATCGGCCCGGCTGGAACAGCCACCCAGGTCGGTGCCGGCGCCGCGAGCCTCGCCGCGGCAGGCGTCGGCGGCTCACAGGCGCTCGGAGCCGCCCTGTCCCTCGCAGCCCTCGGCGTCCTTTCCGGCACCTTCGTCCTCCTGTTCGCGGCGTCGTGGAGCGGCAGCGCTGCTCTCGCGGGCACGCGCCGCCGTCGGGCGGCACGATGACCGCGCCTCGTGCCTGCATCCTGCTCCTGCTTGCTGCCGCGGCTGCCTGCGCAGGCGGCGGGGCTCCTTCGGCGGCCCCTCAGGCCGTCGATCTGTTGCGGGCCTACGAGCCGATCCTCCTCTTCCATCCCGAGGAGGATTGGGCGCCGGAGCGGCCCGAGGCGTTCCTCGCGGACGCGCGCCTCGAGCGGCAGGTCGCACGAGGAAGCTGGTCGGCGGTTCCCGGCCCGCTGCCGACGTCCACCGCCGGATGCGCCTTCAACCCGTGCTTCAGGCTGAACCTCCCCTGCGCGTTGCGCCTTGGGGACGCGTGCTACGAGCGCCTCGCTCTCCGGAAGACGCAGTGGCAGCGACCGGTCGTGTTCGGACGGGTCGTCAACGTGCCCGCCGGCTCCGCGCCGGCGCCCGGGTTCACCGCGCCGCCGCGATACCTGGTGCGGTACTGGCTCTTCTACGAGTTCGACGACTGGCATTCGGCACGGAAGCGCCTCTGGCAGGCGCACGAGGGCGACTGGGAGAGCATCTCCGTCGCGATCGGCGCCGACGGACTGCCGCAGTTCGCTGCGTACAGCCAGCACTGCTCCGGCTCGATCCGGGGCTGGAGCTCCGTCCAGAAGCGTGGCCAGACCCACCCGGTCGCCTACGTCGCGCTCGGCTCGCACGCGAACTACTTCACCAACACGTCGAGCTCGACCCGCTTCACCGAGTGTCTCGGGAAGGGCCTCGCGACCACGGCGGCCGCGAAGGCCGCCAGCCTCGTGCGCCTCGCCCAGGATCGTGTCGTCGACCGCACCGGCCTCGCCCACCCGCTCGGGCCCCCTAGCCTGGCAGGAGTCAGTCTGGCAGGAGTCACCCCGCTCGAGCTGGTCGCCCTCGACCCCGCCGCCCTGCCCTGGGCAGGCTTCGCCGGCCGCTGGAGCGAGGGGCAGCTCCTCTGGCTCGGCACCGTCCCTCACCCCCTCACATCGGTCTCCCAGGGCTACGGCCCGTCGACGCCGCGCTGGACCTCGACGTCGATCCCTTCACTCTGGCACGTCGAGTCGAGCTGACCGGCACGCGTTATCGCTACGCACATGGGCCGACGACACACCGCATGGCGCACCGGGTAGTACGGTCGGCACGATGAAGCACTGGACGGCTGAGCTCGTGGTCGACGCGCGAGCAGAGCTGGGCGAGGGCCCGCTCTGGGACGCGCGCACGGGTGAGCTTCTCTGGGTCGACATCATGTGTGGGGTCGTCCACCGCTTCGACCCGGCCTCGGGCGCGGATCGCCCGTTCGAGACCGGCCAGTCGGTCGGCGCGGTCGCCCCGCGAGCCGCCGGCGGCTACGTCCTGGCGGTGCGGGACGGCTTCGCGCTCGCCGACGACGGCGGCACGGTCGGACTCCTCGCCGAGGTCGAGGCGGACCGGCCCGAGACGCGCATGAACGACGGGGCCTGCGACAGCCGGGGCCGCTTCTGGGCCGGGACGATGCATCTCGACTGCACGACCTGCGCAGGCAGCCTCTACCGGCTCGATCCCGGCGGGGTCGTGACCGCGATGCTGACGGACGTGACGATCTCCAACGGCATCGGCTGGAGCCTCGACGACCGTGTCATGTACTTCGTCGACACCGTCACCGCCGGGATCGACGCGTTCGACTTCGACAGCGAGACCGGCGCCATCGAAGGGCGCCGGCGGCTGGCCACGGTCGAGGAGGGCGCAGGAACGCCCGATGGGCTTGTGGTCGACGCGGATGGCTGCCTGTGGGTCGCGTTGTGGGACGGGTGGGCCGTTCGCCGCTACGCGCCGGACGGGACGCACCTCGGCACGGTCGACGTCCCCGCAGCCCGCGTGACCAAGCCGGCGTTCGGCGGCGAGGCGCTCGCCGATCTCTACATCACGACGGCAGCGGCCGACGGGCCCGACCCGGAGCAGCCGCACGCGGGCGGCATCTACCGCACACGACCTGGGGTCTCCGGTCGCCCGACGAACGCCTTCGCCGGGTGAGCGGCGGCGGGGGCCTACTTGCTCATGCCCATCGTCAGCCCGGTGATCAGGTAGCGCTGGAAGACGAGATAGACCAGGATCGCCGGCAGCGCGCTCGTCAGCGAGCCCGCCATGAGGACGGGCACGTTGAGGAGATGCTGCGCGGGCACGGTCGCGAGGCCCACCGTGATCGGACGCAGTGCCGGTGTCTGGAGGAACAGGAGGCCGACGAGCAGGTCGTCCCAGATCTGGATGAACTGCAGCACGGTGACGGTGACGATCGCCGGGAGGGCCAGCGGCAGCATGATCCGGATGAAGATCGCCGTGTAGCCGAGACCGTCGATGAGCGCAGCCTCCATCACGTCCTCCGGAAGGCGGCGGAAGTACGTCGTCATGAGAAAGGTCGAGAACGGCGTGCCGAGCGCCGCGTAGACGAGGATCGCGCCCTGATAGTGGTTGATGAGGCCCAGCCGGGCGAGATTCACGTACTCCGGCACGATCATCGACTGCATCGGAACCATCATCGCGCTGGCGATGATCAGGAAGACGACGCCGGACATGCGAAAACGCAACGTCCCGAGCGCGTAGCCCGCCGTCGTACTGACGACGAGGATGATCAGGATCGCGCTGAGCGTGATCAGGGTGGAGTTCGCGAGCTCGCGGCCGACGGGGAGCGTCCGATAGAGCTCGTGCCAGCTCGTGAGCGAGAAGCCGTGGCCCAGCTGGAACTGGTTCAGCGACCGGAACGACGCGATCGCCATCGACCAGAACGGGTAGAGCATCACGACCGTGATCACGCACAGAACGAGGTACGTCGCGATGCGCGCGGCACGGCGGCGCCACTGAGCGACGCCGACCTGTTCGCGAACGGGCACGGCGCTCAATCGTCGCTCCTGAGGATGCGCAGCTGCAGCATGCTGACGGCGAACACCGCCACGAAGAGCACCACGCCGGCCGTCGCTCCGGTGCCGAAATCGCCGGCCGAGAAGGCCTGCTGGTAGACGAAGAACTCGAGCGTCGTCGTGCCGTAGCCCGGCCCGCCTCCCGTCATCACGAAGATCAGGCTGAAGAGCGCGCTGAAGGCCGTGATCAGGCTGATGATGAACGTGAACTGGACGAACCGCTTCAGCAGCGGGAAGGTGATCCGGAACATCGTCGACAAAGATCCGGCGCCGTCCACCTTCGCGGCGTCGTAGATCTCCTGGTCGATCGTCGCCATTCCTGCGAGGAAGATGATCAGGTTCGTCCCGAACATCGACCAGACGAAGGTGATCATGATGGCGACGAGCGCCGACCGCTCGTGCGAGAGCATGTTCGGGTGGATGAACCCGAGTCCGACGTGGTTCAGCAGGTGCTGCAGGATGCCGTCGTCGGCGAAGAAGCGCACCGCGATGTAGCCGATCACCACCCACGAGACGGCGGTCGGCAGGAAGAAGACAGACCGGAAGAAGCGCCAGCCCCGCACACGGCTGTTGATCAGGAACGCCACCGCGAGCGGCAGCGCGATCGCAAAGGGGATCGCGAGGATCATCATCGCGTTGTTCTCGAGGACGCGTGTGAACTCCGGGTTGTGGAACAGGTGCGTGTAGGTGGACACGCCGACCCACTTCGAGCTGATGCCATCCCAGGTGGTGAAGCTGTAGTAGACGGTCTGGCCGATCGGGTACAGGAGGAGCGACCCGACGAGGGTGACGACCGGAAGGGTGAAGAG
>JALYLO010000537.1 GCA_030774175.1 Actinomycetota bacterium | reverse complement strand
CCGCGCAGGGCTTCGTCGTGGAGACAGGCCCGGTGCAGGCCGTCAAGGATGCCTTGGCGCAGCTCCAGCCGCGCATCGACGAGATCGTCGTCTCGACCCACGGCGCGGAGCGATCCGGCTGGTTGCGGCGTGACGTCGTGTCGGAGATCGAGCGCGTTGCGGCGAGCATCCCCGTGAAGCACGTCGTCGTCGAGGGTGCGCGGGGAGAAGACGAGACGAACGTGCTCGTGGTCGCCAACCAGACGGTCCTGTCGAACGAGCTGTTCGATCGCATTCGCAAGCGCGCCGCGAAGGGCCCCGCGAGCTTTCTGATCGTGGCGCCGCAGGGCGACGAGGAAGAGCACGCAGACGCCGATCGTCGCCTGCGCCTCGCGCTGACGCAGCTGCGCGGCGAGGGCATCGACGCGCACGGCCAGATCGCGCACCCCGACCCGTATACCGCGGCGACCCAAACGGTGAACGACGAGCGCGTCGACGAGATCGTCGTTTCGACGTTTCCCGGCGAGCGGAGCGGCTGGCTGCGGCGCGATCTCGTCCAGAGGCTGCGCAGCGATACCGGCCTGCCTGTCGAGCACGTCATCTCCGCCCCGCCCGCGGGAGTGACGTGAGCGCCCACGCCGAAGCCCACGAGCCCGGACCCTTCGAGCACCACGGCCCGCCGCCCATCCATTACAGCTCGCGGGTCCCGCCGGCGCTGCTCGGGATGTTTCTGTTCATCGCGTCGGAGATCATGCTCTTCGGCTCGTTCTTCACGGTCTACTTCTTCGACCGCGTCGTGAACCACGGGGTCGACGGGCACTGGCCGCCGGACGGGTTTCACCGCCCGGCATTCGTCGCCGGCATCAACACCGCGATCCTCGTCACATCCAGCTTCACGATGCACTGGGCCAACACGTCGGTGAAGAAGGGAAACCGCTCCGGCCTTCAGGCGGGCCTCGCGCTCACCTTCCTGCTTGGGCTGACGTTCCTGCTGACGCAGGTGATCGAGTACCACCGGATCGGCTTCAACACGAGCGACACCTCGTTCGCTGCCACGTTCTTCGGGCTCACCGGCCTGCACGGCGCGCACGTCTTCATCGGCCTCACCATCCTGCTCGTAATGACGATCCGGGCCTTCCGCGGGCACTTCTCGCCCGAGCGCCATCACGGGGTGGAGATCGGCGGGATCTACTGGCACTTCGTCGACGTGATGTGGATCGTCGTCTACGTGACCGTCTACCTCCTGTAAAGCGGCCTCCGACGATGCGGAACCCCATCCGGAGCGAAGCAGACGCATTCCGGTTCGTCTGGGCGACGATCGCCTACTTCGGCCTGATCGTGATCGGCTCGCTGATCGGCGCGTGGATCGGCCTCGCGGTCTTCGTGGTCCTGACGGCCGGGGTTGTCTCGTGGATCCTGCGCCGTGGCCGGGGCGAGCCCCCGGTGCGGCAGGCGCCCGCAGCGAGCCCGCCCGGTGAGCACCGGATTCTCGTCGTGGCAAACGAGACGGTCGGAGGGGCGGTTCTCCTCAGCGAGATCCGCAAGCGCTCGGAAGGCGCCCAGGCGCGTATCCTCGTCGTCGTTCCCGCGCTGAATTCGCCGCTGCGCCACTGGGCCTCCGACGAGGACGGCGCGCGCGCCGCCGCCCAGTCGCGGCTCGAGCAGAGCCTCGCCGGGATGCACGCGGCCGGCCTCGACGCGACCGGCGAGATCGGCGACGGCGACCCGATCCAGGCAATCGAGGACGCCGTCCGCACGTTTCGTCCCGACGAGCTGATCCTCTCCACGCATCCACCGGGACGCTCGCACTGGCTCGAGCGCGGGGTCGTCGAGAAGGCGCGCACGCGCTTCGAGATCCCGCTCACGCACGTCGTCGTCGACCTGGGCCAGCCGCACCCATAGTCGAAGAAGTCGATCCACTCCCGCTCCACGCCGAACTGCGCGAGGTGCACCGTGCGGCGCTCGGTGCCGGCGCTCTTTCCGACGACTGGGCGCGCGAGCGCCTTCCCCAGCACGTGGCGCGGTCGGACTTCGTCTTCCTCGTCGCGCGCGAGCGCGGGGAGATCGCCGGCTTCGGCTACGGCTACACCGGCGCGCACGGCCAGTGGTGGACGGACTGCGTCGCGCGATCGCTGACCGCCGGACAGCGGGCGGAGTGGCTCGAGCCGCCGCACTTCGAGATCGTCGAGCTGCACGTGCGGCCGTCCTCGCAGCGGCGGGGACTCGGGAGCGCGCTGCTCGCGCAGCTCTTGACGCGGCAGCCTCACGACCGTGTTGTGCTCTCGACCCAGCTCGGCTCCCGCAAGGCGCGCAGCTTCTACGCGAAGAACGGCTGGTCGGAGCTCGCGAGCGTCGACTTCGGCGCCGGCTACCCGCCGTACATCGTGCTCGGCAAGAAGCTCGTCGGTGTGGTGTCCCACACGTAGTTGGTGTCTGGACACCTTGTTGGAGAGACGCGCGAGCGCGTCCTTAGAGGGTGTCTGACACCAACCCGCGCCAGGCTGCGAGGCCCGACTTGCTGCGAAGAGGTGTCAGGACACCCTTTCGAGCTGACGGCTACTTGCCGGCGACGGCGGCGACGTACTTCGCGACGGCCTGGATCTGCGCGTCGCTGAGCCGCCCCTTGAAGGACGGCATGGCGGCGCCGCCGACCGTCACCTGGCGCGCGACCCGGGCCTGCGACGGCTTCAGCTGGTCGAGGTTCGGACCGACGTTTCCGCTCGAGCCGGCGTCCTTGAGGGTGTGGCAGCCTCCACAGCCGGCCGAGGCGAACACCTGCTTTCCGTTCGCCGCCGCCCCGCCGCTCGTCGAGCCCGGTGTCGTCGACCCGGCTGCCGCTGGAGCCGGCTTGGACGGGATCACCCCGCAGTTTGGGTTGCCGGCGCACTGCGCGACGTAGGCGGCGACGTCCTTGGCGTCCTGGCCGCGGAAGAGATTCGCCGGCATCGGGGCCTCCGGGTAGGCAATCTGCCCCCGGACGACGTCGCGGAGCGTCTGCTCCGAGAACCCCTGCGACTTGTCGGAGGAGAAGGCGTCGTCGAGATTCGGCCCGACCGTGCCCTGGGACTTCGCGTCCGCAAGCGTGTGGCACGAGGCACACGAGGGCGCCGAGGGCTTCGCGGCCGAGCTGAAGAGCTGCTTGCCGTGGCTCGGATCGGCCGTCGTGACACGGCCGACGGCGCCGCAGCCGGACGCGGCGAGCGCGGCGATCACGCAGGCGGCGGGGACGAGGCCTCGGCCCACCGGTGGCTAGGAGGGTTGAGAGACGCCGTCGAGCTTCGACACCGCCTCGTCGCGCGTCGCATGGATCGCGAAGACGCGGTCGAGGCCGGTGATCTCGAAGATCTTCGTGATGTTGCGGTCGCTGCAGACGAGCGACAGCTGGCCTTCGTTGGTGCGCAGGCGCTTGACGCCGCCGACCAGCACGCCCAGCGTCGTCGAGTCGATGAAGGTCGTCGATGTGAAGTCAACGATCACCTGTTTGCCGCCCTGGCCGATCACTTCGAGGAGCTGCTGCTTGAACTCCGGGGCCGTGTACAGGTCGACTTCGCCCGCCAGCGAGATGACGTAGGTGTCGTCGGAAAGCTGCTCGGTCTTGATGTCGAAGTTCATTTTTCCCCCGTGTCGAATTGGCCGACGAACCGCCGCGTGAGTCTAACCGCCCGTGCCTTTCCCGGTTGCGGCAGCGGTCCCGACGAGGCCCTTCAGCACCTGTTTGACCTGCGGCGCGAGCGGGTCGGTCGGCGCGAGCTTCAAGAAGGACCGGTACGCCGCGATCGCCGTCTTGTTGTCGTTCGCCGCCTGCGCGGCCTGACCGAGCTGGATCTGGGTCGACGCGTCGTTCGGCCGAAGGGCGATCAGCTTCTTGTAGGCGCCCTCGGCGCTGCGCTGGGCGTTCTGGTAGTTCGTCAGGGCCGTGCTCTGCGTCGCCGAGGAGAGCGTCTCCACGGCGCTCGCGATCGGGTCCTTGAGCGCGGCCGGGTCGTTGAAGGCCTTCCCGAACGGGGTGGTGGCGGCCGGCGCGAAGGCGGCGCCCGGCGGGGCCTGCTGCGCCGCCTGCTGCTGGGCGTTCGTGTACTCGGTCGAGTACGTCTGCGCGAGTGTCCCGTACTCCGACGCGAGCTCGGCGAGCGCACCTTCGTCCTTGGGCCTCAGGGCCGAGTAGCGCTCCAGCGCGTTCACGGCGTCCTGGGTGCGCTGCTTCTGCTCATAGGCGGTGGCGAGGTCGCGCCAGGCCTTGGCGTCCTGGGGGTGCTTGGCGACCTTCTGCTCGAGCTTCGAGACGGAGGTGCCGCCGCTCGAGCCAAAGTGGAGGGCATTTTGAAGGATGTCCGAGATCCCGGTCGAGCCGGAGCCGACCCCGAAGAACACGAAGCCGAGCGCGAACGCGAGCGCG
>JALYLO010000536.1 GCA_030774175.1 Actinomycetota bacterium | reverse complement strand
GACCGATGAGTGAGACCGCGGCGAAGACGTGCATCTACCCGGGCTGCGAGCGGCCCGCTGTGCCTGCGCACGCGCTGGGCGGACCGCAGCCCTCGTTCTGCGACCTGGACGAGCACAACGCGCTGACCGCCCACCTGGAGCGCCGGCGCCTGGCGGAGGAGCGCTCACCCGGCGCGCCGGCAGACGAGGATGAGCAGCGATCCGTGATCACCGACCCATGAGCAGCGATCCACGAGCGAGGAGGAGGAGCGGCGATGGCCAACGAGGCATACAGAGCAGTCTTTCTGCGTGTTCACCCGACCGGCAAGATGGTGCTCAGCCTGACCACCGAGCCCGACGGGAAGGAGGCCCAGTACGCGCAGCTCGTCGCCGACGAGCTCGGCGTTCCTGCGCTCGACGTCAAGGTCGTGCCCATGGACACCGACCGGTTCGGCGTCGGTCACGGCTACAACACCGGCCCGTCCGCGGGCACGTCGGCCGCGATCGTCAGCGCCACCGGAAAGATTCGCGCGAAGGCGCAGCTGCTCGCGGGCATGGCGCTGGGAGCCGCACCCGAGACACTCACGTGGGTCAACGGTGCATGGGTCAACGAGGCACAGGTCAGCGCGGACGGAAGCGACGACCCCACGCAGGTCAAGACGGTCGAGGAGATCGCCCTCTACGCGCACGGCACCGGCGCCCTACCGCCCGGGGTCGAGGGCGGGCTCGACGCGCAGACCGTCTACCGCGACTGATCGGGCAGGCCGGCGTCGATCGCGACCTCGACCTGGTCGGCGACCTTGAGCGCCCCGAACAGCGCCGAGTAGGGAGTGATTCCCCAGTCGGTCTGTTTGACGACGGCGCTGCCGCTGAGCTTGCCGTCGGCGCCGACGGCGAGGTCGAACGCGATCGGACGGGCCTTGCCGACCAGCGTCAGCTCGCCCTGCACGCTGAGCCGACTGCCGTCGGCGGCGGTCTGCACCGCGGTCGAACGGAACTCGATCCCCTGCCCCTTCAAGACGTCGTCGTCGATCGTCTGCTCGATGCTCGCCTTGTCGTCGTCGCCGAGCGCCTTCATCCCTCCGGTGCCCTCACGCACGCGAAGCGACGTGGCGTCCGCGTCGAGCACGATGCTGGTCGCCGCGGGATCCTCGCCCACCTCGAGCGTCGCCTGCCAGGCGGTGACGTGAATCAGCAGGTCGTGTCCGGCCTTGGCTGCGGCGCCGGAACGACCGGTCCTCACGGCAAGAGTGCCGTTCTCCGGCCCGAACGTGTACGTGCCAGGCTGCAGTGACATGCACGGAGCCTACGCAAGACTCTAGGATTTCCTCGCCATGGCCGTCGAGTTGGATCATTCGTTCACCACCGAGAAGCCGATCGACGAGAGCTTCGCGACGATCCTCGACCTCGAGCGACTGGTGCCGTGCGTCGAGGGGGGCAGCGTGCTCGAGACGATCGGGCCGACCTCCGTCAAGGCGGAGATCAAGATCAAGATGGGAGCGATGTCGATGACGTTCACCGGCACCGTCGAGATCGTCGAGCAGGACGCCGCGGCCCATCGCGTGCTGATGCGTGTCAAGTCCAAGGAGGCCGGCGGCCAGGGGCACGCGAACGCCGATGTCGCGTTCGCACTCACCGACGGCGGCGGCACGATCCACACGAAGGCGCAGATCACCGGCAAGGCCGCGTCGATGGGCGAGGGAGTCGTCGTCGGAGTGCTGGACGCGCTGATCAACGACTTCTCCGGCAAGCTCGCCGCAAGCTGATCCGGCAGATGCGGATCGCGATGCGACAGATACGCGAAGGCGAGGTGCCGTTCGACGGCGGAACCGCGATCCAGGAGGACGCCGACCGGCCGGTCTTCCGCGGCAACGGCCCCGACGACTACGTCTGCGTCACGTGCGGCAACGTCCTGGCCGTGGCGATGCACGCGGTGCAGATGACGAAGAAGGTCCGCGTGCGCTGCGGGCGATGCGCGACGGTGAACGTCTCCGTGCTCGACGGGTACGAGCCGCCGGGTGTCTGACACCCTTGTCGAGCTGCGAGTGCGTGTCGAGCTGCGAGAAGGTGTCTGACACCTTCGCATAGTTGCTCGACGGGTACGCGCCGCCGGGTGTCTGACACCCGTGTCGAGCTGCGAGTGCGTGTCGAGCTGCGAAAAGGTGTCTGACACCTTCGCGTAGCTCGCTGCGCGCTCGCCCCTTGGTCGGGTGTCAGACACCACCAACAAGCGCGAGCAGCGACGCCCTGTGGTGGCCATACGCCCGTTGCCCGTCGCCGTCCACGGCCGCGATCCGAACGACGGGCGGGTGGCCCATGGCCGGAGCGGCCAGGTCAAGGAGCGCGTCGCGGTACGCCCGTTCCCGCGGTAACCCGCCGAAGCCGAAGCCCTTGGCGGGCAGTCCGCGGGCGAGGCTGTCGGTCGTCGCGCACCAGGCACGGCACAGCTCCCGGTGCTCGTCGAGGTCGAACCCGACGCTCGCATCGTCGGGGTAGAGCTCGAGAGCGGCCAGCCGGAAAGAGGTGAAGTGAAGCGACTCGTCGATCTCGATCACTGTTCCGGTCGGCTCGTGCACCAGCTCGACCGGAAGTAGGAGGTTCTCGCGCGACGCGTGCAGAACCGAGAGATCGCCGTTGAGGCGGGCGTAGATCGCGCCGAGCGTCTGGAGCGCCGCCGTCACCGGCGCGACGAGCGCAGGATCGCGCCGGGCTTTCGCGACGCGCTCGAGCCCGACGTGGCCCTGCTCGCACAGCC
>JALYLO010000535.1 GCA_030774175.1 Actinomycetota bacterium | reverse complement strand
CGCGCGCTCGTACCGCGACCCGAGACGGAGACGGTGGTCGAGCGCTGCCTCGAGCTGTTGCACGACGTCGAACGGCCGCGTGTGCTCGACGTAGGAACCGGCACGGGCGCGATCGCGCTCGCGCTTGCGGACGAGCTGGAAGAGGCCCATGTCGTCGCGACCGACGCCTCCGCGGAGGCTCTCGAGCTCGCGCGCGAGAACAAGCAGCGAACGGGCCTCCGTGTCGAGTTCGTCTCCGCCGACCTCCGTGACGGTCTCCCGCCCGGCCCGTTCGACCTCGTCGTCTCGAACCCGCCGTACGTCCGTCCCGAGGAGATCGACTCGCTCGACCCGGAGGTGCGCGACTGGGAGCCGCGAGAGGCGCTCATCGACGAGGGCCAGACAGAGGCGCTTGCCCGCGCTGCCCTCGAGGTCCTGCAACCCGGCGCAACGCTCGTCCTCGAAGTGCACGCGGAGCGCGCGTCCGAAGTCGGCGCGATGCTGGAAGCGCTCGGGTACGACGCTACGATCACCTTGGATCTCACGGGCAGAGATCGCGTTGTCGAGGGGAAGAGGCCGTGACCGAGTCGTTCCGCACGCAGGACGGGCGTACGTTGGCCTACCGCCGCGAGGGCGCGGGCCCGCTGCTCGTGTGTCATCCGGGGGGTCCCGGCTTCTCGTCGCGCTATCTCGCGGATCTTGCCGGTCTCGGTGAGATCTTCACCCTGATCCTGGTCGACCCGCGCGGCACCGGCGGGACCGACCCGACCTCGTCGTACGCGACCGATGACTACGCCGCGGACCTCGAAGCCGTACGCGTGCACCTGGACTTGGAGCAGGTCGACCTCCTCGGCCACTCGCACGGCGGGGTCGCCGCGGCGGCGTATGGCGCTCGGCACCCGAAGAGGATGCGCCGCCTGATCCTGGCGAGCACGCTCGTGCGCCTCCATCCGGACGAGATGGAGGCCGCGATGCAGGAGCGCAGCGACGAGCCCTGGTACGACGACGCCCGGGCAGCTCTTGAGCAGGAGAGCGCCGGTGAGTACAGAGCGAGGACGAGCTCGCCGCGATCACACGCCGTTTCTGGCCGATGTACTTCGCGCGCTACGACGACCTGGCGCGCTCGTATCTCGAAGAAGCCATCTTCCCCGAACGGCCGAACCCCCATGCGCTCCGCGAGTTCAACGACGGGATCGAGACGTGGGACATGCGCGACGAGTTGCCCCTGATCGAATGTCCGACGCTCGTGATCACCGGAGAGCGCGACTTCATCACGGGGCCCGTCTGCTCGCAGGAGATCGCAGCGGGCATCGCCGGCGCCGAGCTGGTGATCGTGCCCGACTGCGGGCATTTCACGTTCGTCGAGTGCCCCCAGCGCTTCCGCGACGAGGTGACGAGATTTCTGACGTAATCGACGAGGCGGTCGACGCGATCCAGCGCGGCAACCCGGTGATCCTGCCGACCGACACGGTGTACGGGCTTGCCGCAGCCGCGCTGCATGCCGACGCCGTGCTCAACCTGTACCGCCTGAAGGGCCGCCCCGTGACGCAGCCGACCGCGCTGCTGGCGCCGGACTTGGACACGCTCTTCGAGCTCGTACCGGAGCTGCGCGGCGACGCCGGAGTGATCGCGCGCACGCTGCTTCCGGGGCCGTACACGCTCGTCCTGCCGAATCCGGCGCGGCGCTACAGATGGTTGACGGGAACGAACAACGACGGGATCGGCGTCCGCGTGCCCCAGCTGCCCGAGCCGAGCGCGGAGCTGCTGCGGCGGGTGAGCGCGCTCGCGGCGACGAGCGCCAATCTGGCGGGAGGCCCCGATCCGGGACGGCTGGAGGACGTGCCCGACGAGCTGCGGAACGCCGCGGCGGTCGTTCTCGACGGCGGCGAACTGCCAGGTGTCCCATCCACAGTGCTGGACTTCACAAGCGCCGAGCCGCGGGTGCTCCGCGAGGGCTGGGCGAACGGCGCCGAGGCGATCGACCGGGCGCTGGCGGCAACCGCTTAGCCGAGTAGCATCCATCCCGTGGCAGTGGCGCGGGAAACCTTCCAGCACCTCACGACCGGGGGGCTCGCCGAGATCGACCCGCAGATCGCGGAGCTGCTCGGCA
>JALYLO010000534.1 GCA_030774175.1 Actinomycetota bacterium | reverse complement strand
TTGGTGGCGAACAGGTTCGCCGTGCCCGCCGGAATAATCGCAAGGCTCACGGTCGAGCCGGCGAGCACATCGACGCAGCGCTGAACCATCCCGTCCCCACCCCAGGCGAAGACGAGCTCCGCGCCTTCGTCCAGCGCTCGTCGAACCTGAGCCGGCGCCTTGCTGCTCTTCGGCACCTCGCACCAGAGCGGCTCGTCGACTCCCTCGGCTGCTAGCACGCGACGAAGCTCGGGCAGCCCACCCCCGAGCGTCTTACCGGAATGCGCAACGACCGCGACCTTCACGTTCGGCCTCCGACGCTCGCCCGTGCGTCGTTTCGCGACTCGACTGCGGCACCGGCCGTCCGACACGCGAATACGAGGACGATCACGGCAGCGATGCCCACAACAACGCCACCTGCGACGTCCAGCGGGTGGTGCATCCCGCGATACAGGCGCGCCGTGGCGACGAACGTCACGATCGCCAGAGCGATCGTCCAGGCGGACGCCCGAAAAACGCCGCTCGTGAACCTTGACGTGAGCAGGAGGACGAGGCCGCCGTAGACTGCGATCGATGCCGCCGTGTGACCGGACGGGTAGCTGGCGTTGACCGGCAGGTGCTCGAGACGAACGACGCGAGGCCGATGCGAGTGGACGAGGAATGTCGTGGCGCGGTATGTCGCCGACTCGACGGCCAGCGCGAACACGACGAACGCTGCGATCCGCCACTTCCGCAACACGGCACAAACGAGCGCGATCGAGCCGACGACGATCGGCAGCACCACTCCCCCGGCGACCATCGAGCCAAGCAATGAGGCATCCGTCCGAGCCGATGTCCGGTGTGTGGCGAACCAGACGTTGGCGCGCTCGTCAGCCGCACCAATGCCCCAGGCGGGTTCCAGCACCCTGGTGACGAGAAACCCCAAGCCGATCGAAAGCACCGCGATCGCCGCCAGGCCGCCGAGCATCGCGACAACGAAGAGGACCGCCGGGTGAAGCGCCCTAAGCAAGTCGGCCAACCGTTCTGCCGGCCCCCCTTGGCGCGCAGAGAGGACGGGGACGTCCCACCGGCTCTTGGAGCGTTCGCGGCCGACGAGTGTCGGAGAGCCCGATGTCTTCCGATGCGTGTCCACTACGGTCATGCGAGCATATGCCACTCCTGAAGTCTCCAACCGTTTTCCTGTCCGGGAAACGTCGCGCTGCCCCCTCATCGGCTAGAGGCTCGATAAGAGGCACAAACACGACATGCCGTCACTTCTCCTACTCGTTCTCGCACTGACAGTCGGCTGTGTAGTCGGACTCGTCGCCTGGCGATACCCGCGGATCGCGAGGCCGTCCGCCGCTCCGACACTCGACACCGCCCGCAAGGTCGGCGAGACGGTCGGGAAACATTCGAGACTGCGCGCCGTCCTGAATGCGCGGCTCGATCCGGCGGTCGCGACGGGTCTTGCACTGACGCTCGCCCTGGTCTTCGCGATCGGTGGAGGCTTGCTGCTCGGGGTGCTCGCGTACCTGGTGCGCGCAAACTCGCATTTGATCGGGATCGACAACAGCGTGGCGAAGTGGGGAAACCGTCACGGATCGGCGATGTCCATGCACGTCCTCAAGGTTGTCACACAACTCGGAGGCATCTACATGGTCATCGTGCTTTGCGTCGTCCTCGCCGTCGCAGAGACGATCCGGGAACGCAGCGTCTGGATCACGCCGTTCATCGTCGCCGTCATGGGTGGTGAGGAGATTCTGACCGCAACGGTCAAGCAGCTCACCGGTCGGGTGCGTCCCACCTTCAATCCCGCCGCGGCGACGCTCGGACCGTCGTTCCCCAGCGGCCACTCGGCAACAGCTGCCGCCTTCTACGCCACTGCGGCGCTTCTACTCGGGCGCTGGCGCGGTCGCCCGGCCCGAGCGGTGCTCACGGGTCTCGCGGTGGCGATCGCGGTCGCGGTCGCCGCGAGCCGCGTGCTGCTCGACGTGCACTGGCTGACCGACGTGATCGCCGGTCTCGCGCTCGGCTGGGCCTGGTTCGCAGTGTGCGCAATCGCCTTCGGCGGGCGGATCCTCCGCTTCACCGCTGCCGCCGAGACAGCCGCCCGAGTCGCGAAGGAGACGGAGGCCGTCGAGGCTGGCTCCGACAACGCAGAACGGAGACCCGTGGTCTCCGCGCGGTCGCCAGACGCCTTGAAATAGCCAAGGTGAAGCGGCGACGGCCGCGGCGTCCAATTTTGCATAGCATCGCCCCGGTGGCGACCCGCGGCATGGTCGAGCGCGAGCTGAAGCTCGAGGCCACGCCCGGCTTTGTGCTCCCGGAGCTGCCGGGCGAGATGCGCCCGGAGCGGACGTTCGGTCGATCGTGCGTTGGGCGGAACGGAGCCACGCCGGCTCCCCGTCGGGGCGCGCCGACCGCGAGCTGAGCCGAGCCGCCGCCGACGTCGCAAACGGCCACGGGGCCGGACCGGGTCTTGGAGGCGGTGAGCGCGCCTAGACCACCAGGCGCGGCGTGTTCGCGCCGATATCCAGGACTCCGACCCTCATGCATTCATCCTTGACGAAGGGTGACGACGGAGCCCGGCCGATCCGAGATTCAGCTCGTGAACGCGTGGTGACTAGGTGGAGGGTTGCGCAAGCCGGCGCGCCCGCGAACGCGCCCTACTCATCAGCTGTCCCTGCGCGCTCCGGCGCCGCTTCCCCTTGGGCGGCCGGAGGCGCAACCAGGAACCGTCCGACCGGAGCTCCCAGGCCTGCGCGTTGTCCACGAGAAGCGCTTCGAAAACCGCGTCTAGTTCCGCCTGGAGCGGACGAGCCTCGATCGGCGCGACGATCTCGATCCGGTGGTCGAGGTTTCGCGGCAGGAGATCGGCGCTGCCAAGGAAGTAGCGGCGGTCGTCACCGCGCTGGAAGACGAGAAATCGACTGTGTTCGAGGAAGCGGCCGAGCACGCTGCGGACGCGCACGTTCTCGCTCATGCCCTTGACGCCCGGACGGAGCCCGCAGATCCGGCGGGTGACGATGTCGATCTGCGCGCCCGCCTGGGAGGCGCGGTAGAGCTCCTCGATCATCTGCTCGTCGTGTAGCGCGTTCACCTTGATGCGGATCGACGCCGGGGTGCCCGCCGTCGCCGCGGCAGCGGTCGCGCGGATCTCCTCGACGAGACCTTCGCGCAGGTTGAACGGGGCGACGAGCAGCTTGCGGAAATTCTGCGGGTTCCCGAACCCCGTCAGGTAATTGAAGAGGTCTGCGACATCCGCGGTGATCTCCTCGTCCGCCGTGAACAGGCCGAGGTCCTCGTATAGGCGTGCAGTGA
>JALYLO010000533.1 GCA_030774175.1 Actinomycetota bacterium | reverse complement strand
GCTCGTGGCGGTCGCCGACGCCGGCTCGGGCCGCGGCGAGGTCGTCGACTGCACACGCTTCGCCGTCGTGCCGGGCATGGTCAACGCGCACGCGCACTCGAACGAGAATTGGTTCCGCGGGCTGTGGGACAACCTCCCGCTCGAGCCTTGGATGCTCTTCTCCTATCCCGTGCTCGCGGCGCCGGCACAGAGCGCGGAGGAGATCTACGTGCGTACGCTGCTCGGCGGGATCGAGCTGCTGCGCTCGGGCGCGACCTGCGTGGTCGACTTCCTCTACGACACGGAGGCCGCGCTCGAACCGGTCGTACGCGCCTACCGCGACCTCGGCCTGCGTGCAGTGGTCGCGATCGGCATGAGCGACCGCGCCTACCACGAGACGGTCGTGCTGGATCAGCGGCTGGTCCCCCCCGACCTGATCTCGCGGCTGGAGCACGAGAAGCCGCCCGCGTGGGACGAGTGGAGTGACGTCGCCCGCCGCGCCGTCGAGCGGTTCCACCGGCCCGACGAGGGCATCTCGATCTGCCTTGCGCCCTCCGGCCCGCAGCGCTGCACCGACGCGATGCTCGTGGGCTGTGCCGCGCTCGCCGACGAGCTCGACCTGATGATCCACATCCACGTGCTGGAGACGCGCATGCAGGCCGTCTCGGGACAGCGGATGTACGGGCGGACGCTGCCGGAGCACATGGACGCGATCGGCTTCCTGTCGCCGCGCGTGTGCTTCGAGCACGGCATCTGGCTGACCGAGAGCGACCTGGAGCTCGTGCGAGACCGTGGCGTGACCATCGTGCACAACCCCGTCTCGAACATGAAGCTCGGTTCGGGGATCGCACCGGTACCTGAGCTGCTCCGCCACGGGGTGAACGTCGCGCTCGGGACCGACGGGATGTCCTCGAACGACGGCAACGACATGTTCGCAACGCTGAAGACCGCGGCGCTCCTGCACAAGCTCTGGGAGACCGACTACGAACAGTGGCTGGGCGCCCACGAGGCGTGGGCGATCGCGACGGCCGGCGGCGCGACCGCGGCCGGCGATCCGGGCGGGTTGGGCGCGATCGAGCCGGGCCGGCGCGCCGACCTCGTGCTGCTCGACCTCGACTCACTCGTCTTCACCCCGCTGAACGACCCGCTGAAGCAGCTCGCCCTCGGCTCGACGACGCTTGCGGTGTCCTCGGTGATGGTCGGGGGCGAGTGGCGCGTGCTCGACGGGCAGATCACCGGAGTCGACGAGGCGGCGGTGCTCGCCGAGGGCCGCGCCCGCGGCGCCGAGGTCGTCGCGCGCCATGACGAGGGCTTCCGCCTGGGCCAGGAGCTACTCGCGTCGGTGCGGGCGGGCTGGCTCGAGGCGATGCGAACCGACGTCGGCGTCGAGCGGAAGCTTGGTGGCGGGGCGGGCGGTGTCTGACACCTCACGATCGACGGGTGGTGGTGTCTGACACTTCGTCGCCCCGCAGCACGAACTCGTAGCGCACCACGCAAGAGGTGTCTGACACCTTTTCGACTCGCAGCACTGTCGCGTAGCTCAGGCGGGTGTCAGACACCACCGGCTCCGGTTAGGCTCGCGCTGTGATCGACGTCCTCCTTCGCAACGCGCGACTGATGGACGGAACGATCCGCGACCTACACATCGACGACGGCCGTTTCGTCTCCGGCGGGGAGCCCCGCGCGACGATCGACTGCGAGGGCCGGCTCGTCACGCCGCCGCTCGTCGACTGCCACCTGCACCTCGACGCCTCGCTCACTGCGGGCACCCCGCGCTGGAACGAGAGCGGTACGCTGATCGAGGGCATCCACGTCTGGGGCGAGCTGAAGCCGTCGCTGACTGAGCAGGACGTCTTCGACCGCGCCTCCGAGATCGTGCGCTGGTCGGTTGCACAGGGGACGCTTTTCATACGCGCGCACGCCGACGTCTCCGGAGAGAACGAGGCGATGGTGCGCGGTCTGCTGCGCGTGCGCGAGGAGCTCGCCGACCTCTGCACGATCCAGGTGACGGCATTCCCGCAGGACGGGATCTTCGCGCGCGAAGGGGATGCGGAGCGCCTCCAGCAGGCGATCGGGCTCGGTGTCGACTGCGTCGGCGGCATCCCGCACTACGAGCCGACGGCGGAGCTCGGCCTGCAGGAGGTGCACCGCGTCTTCGAACTGGCAAAGCAGCACAACCGCCGCGTCGACGTGCACTGCGACGAGACCGACGACCCCAACTCGCGCTTCCTGGAGGTGATGGCGGACGACACCGTCAAGTTCGGCCTCGGGGGCAGGGTGACCGCCAGCCACTGCACCGCGATGGGCTCGTACGAGCCGTACTACTCGTCGAAGCTGCGCGGCTTCCTGAGGCGCGCCGGCATCAACATCGTCGTCAACCCCTACGCGAACTCGCTGATCCAGGGGCGACTCGACGCCTACCCGAAGCGGCGCGGGTTCGCCCAGCTGAAGGAGCTCCTCGCCGAGGGCATCAACGTGTCGCTCGGGAACGACGTGATCATGGACCCGTGGTATTCGCTGGGGAAGGCCGACCTCGTCGATGCGGCGCACCTGGCGCTCCACTTCACCTACATGAGCGGTCGCGACGAGATCGCCGAGATGCTGCGCTGCGCGACCGAGCGCGGAGCGCGCACGCTCGGGGTCGAGGACGACTACGGCATCGAGGAGGGCAAGCCGGCCGACTGCGTCGTTTTCGACGCGCCGAGCGCGATCGAGGTGATCCGCCTGCACGCGTCGAGGCGCTGGGTGCTCCGCGGTGGCCGCGTGGTCGCAGAGACGACGCCCGCGAAGACGATGCTCCTCGGTGAGCCCGTGACCTTCGCGCCGCCCTCGTGACGCGCTCGCCTCTCTCGGTCTTTTCGCTGGCGCTCCTCGACGGGGGAATCGGCGCGGGCGCGCTCGCCCTCGCGATCTCGCACGCCGGCCACCGCGACGTGCTCGTCCACTTCATCGTCTACCTGCTCGTGATCGGCCTCTTCAAGGCGCGCGAGGCGGCGCGGCGGCTCCCCGCCCTGATCACGCAGGCGCGCTCGGCGGGCGGCACGCTCTCGGTCGACCCCTGGTGGCTACACACGACCCGGCTGCTGATCGGCTATGACTCGTGGTCGCGCACCGAGCGGCTCGGGATGGTCTCGATCTCGACGATCGTGATCCTGCTCTTCGGCTGGGACGACGGCGGGCCGTTCGCGGCAGCGCTCTTCGTCGCCGTCGCGGCGGTCAACGCGGCGCTCGCTCTGGTCGCACTCGCGGCGCGCTTCTCAGTCCGCCGGGGCTAGGCCGAGCCAGAGTCAGGCCCGAGAGTTCAGGTACTCCCGCTCGTCGGCAAGGGAAACCGCACCACGCGCACAGAAGAGCACCGTTACGACCTTCCGCTGCTCGCGTGCAGGCTCCGTGGCGAGCGCCGCGCCGCAGGAGTCACA
>JALYLO010000532.1 GCA_030774175.1 Actinomycetota bacterium | reverse complement strand
CACGAATGAACGCGCTAGATTCGACCGTCATGGACCCGCGCGACAGCGACGACATCCAGTTCGACTTCTTCGACGAGGAGCCCGCGACCACCGAGGCCCAGCCCACGTCGCGCGTCCGCATGCCGCGCCGCGGCCGCCGCGGCTCCGGCCCGCGCAGCCCTGACGGCCCGGGGCGCGGTTTGACACCGCTGCTGCGGCTGCTCGCGCTGATCGCGATCATCGTCGCGGTGCTCGTCTTCTTCGGCCTGCTGCTCCAGTCGTGCGCGTCGACGTCGAAGCGCGACTCGTACAAGCACTATATGGACAAGGTCGCGACGATCGCGCGCAGCTCGGAGGACGACGGCACGTCGATCGCGGGTGCCCTGACGACGCCGGGTGTGAAGGCCTCCGATCTCCAGAGCAAGCTTGCCGGTATCGCCGAGCAGGAGCGCCAGAACGTCGCCGCCGCTCAGCGTCTCGCACCTCCCGGACGGCTCCGCGACGAGAACCGGTATTTGATCGAGGCGCTGCAGCTGCGGGTCAGCGGCGCGCAGGGCCTCGCGCAGACCTTCGGCGCGACGGCCGGCTCGAAGCCGACCGGGG
The DNA here is from genome assembly GCA_030774175.1 of Actinomycetota bacterium. The sequence goes on along the minus strand of JALYLO010000532.1, from coordinate 4,775 downwards.
ACGCAGCAATCCTTGCGCAGTGGGCCGACCGCCTGCTCGCGTCGGACGTCGTCTGGGACGACCTCTTCCTCGCTCCCACCACGCAGGAGCTCAAGCGGCAGGCGGTGACCGGCGTCGCCCCCCCGGAATCGCACTTCGTCGCGAACCACGACCTGATCACGGAGCGGTCGATGTCGCTCGTGCTCCAGCGGCTGCGCGGAGCGTCGACCGGCGGCACCCCGACCGGCATCCACGGCACGAACGTCGTCTCCGTGAAGGTGCTGCCCGGCGGCCAGGTGCTGTCACAGACGGCGGAGAACACGATCACGGCGACCACGGACCTCGCGTTCGTCCTCGCGATCGACGACTCCGGGGACTCGCAGGAGGTCGGGATCAAGGCGACCCTCACGATCCAGAAGCCCGTGGGCGCGATCGTGATTACGAAGACGATCGACCTGATCAACCCGGGCCAGCAGAAGTCGGTCACGTTCCCGGTCCACGGCCAGGTGCCGTTCGCGCAGAAGACGCAGGTGAACGTGGACGTGGCGCCGGTGCTGGGCGAGCACAACACCAGCAACAACAAGGCGAGCTTCCCCGCGATCTTCTCGCTCCCGTAGAGTGCACCGTTGACGGCGACAGTTGCCTTCGCAGTCGCGGTCGCAGCCGCCGCCCTCGGTGCGGCCGGGCTCGGGCTCGCGTGGTGGCAGTGGAACAAGGTGCGCCGGCTGCGCGACGCGCAGCGCGTGCTGCTCAGCGGAGGTCGCAAGGACCTCGTCGACTTCTCGGTCTCCCTCCAGGCGCGCATCGACGACCTGCACCGGGCGGTCGACGAGGTGGCCGCGGGCCTCACTCGGGTCGACCGCCGGGTCGACGCCACGGTGATGAACACGTCGATCGTCCGCTACGACGCCTACGAGGACACCGGCGGCCACCAGTCCGCGTCGCTTGCACTCCTCGACGCGGCGCGCACCGGCGTCGTGATCACGGCGATCCAGGGGCGCGATTACGCGCGGATCTACATGAAGGAGCTCGACCGGGGCCGCGCGTCGGTCGCCCTCTCCCCCGAGGAGCTCGAGGCAGTCGAGCGCGCGATGGGTCGGTAACCGCCGCCTCGTAGCGTGGGTGTCTGACACCCTGGTGGAGCGCGGGTGCGAGCCTAGCTGCGCAAGGTGTCTGACACCTGTTCGAACGACGGCTGCGCGCCGAACTGCGAACGGGTGTCGGACACCTCTCTCTCGCCCGCTCGGGGGCGCTGCGCGCTCACGCAAATAGGGGCCTTCACCGCCGCACAGTCGGGTACATTCCCGGCAAGGTGCAGCAGGTTCTTGTTCTCAATGCGAGTTACGAGCCGCTCAATGTGTGCTCGCTTCGCCGCGCTCACGTTCTCGTCTACAAGGGCAAGGCCGAGGTGGTCGAGGAGCTCGATCGACCACTTCGCTCGGCCACCGACACGTACCGGTGGCCGCACGTGATCCGGCTCGTGCACTACGTCCGCGTTCCGCGCCTCGTGCAGCGGAAGATTTCGCGCCGCGCCCTCTTTGCCCGCGACGGCTGGCAGTGCGTCTACTGCGGAAGCGCCGGAGGGCGCCTGACGCTCGACCACGTGATCCCGCGCTCGCGCGGGGGCGACTCGACCTGGGAGAACGTGGTCACCTCCTGCGCTCCTTGCAACCTCCGCAAGGGTGACCGCCTGCCGCACGAGATCCACATGGAGCCGACGATCCGCCCGCGCCCGCCCGCGCCCGTGCTCTTCATCCGCCTCGCGGCGCCAAAGATCCCGGCGCGCTGGGAGCGCTACCTGGCGCCCTACGCGACGTCGACGAAGGCCGCTGCCGCGGCGTAAGGCGGGTTCACTCACCCCGAGCGCTCGATCGGCAACTCCGGATTCTGCTCCCACTCCGACCACGAGCCCGCGTAGAGGCGGCCGTCCCGGCCGCCGAGGTGCAGTCGGTGCAGGACCGCGCAGGCCGTGACTCCTGAGCCGCAGTAGGCGACGAGGTCGCCGTCGGGCAGCGGCGGAAGCGGTGCGTTCCACGGTGCGTTCACCGACCCCGGGATCCGTCCCGGCACGCGGTCGATCGCGTTCGCCTCGCCACGCCAGCGCGGCGCCGGCCGTGCGTCCACGACGACGAGCTCGCCGTGTGACGCCGCCAGCTCGGCGAGCTCGATCGTGTCCCCGGTGCGCTCTCGCGGCCGGAAGACGGCAGGCTCGATCGGCTCCTCGCCCACGCGCAGCGGCCCGCGCCATGGGCCGAGGTGGAGCACTGCGCCGAGGTCGAGCACGGCGCAGGCATCGTGGCCGAAGTGCCGTAACAGCCACCAGAGCCGTTCTGCACCGCCGAGCGAGCCGTAGGCGACGACCAGCGCGTCGTCGCCGATCCCCGCCCGCGACGCGGCGGCGGCGAACTGCTCACTCGACGGGAGCGGGTGCCGTCCGTCCGGCCCGGGCGGCGCGGCGAGGTCGCGCTCGACGTCCAGGAACGCGGCGCCGGGGACGTGCCCCTCGACGTAGGCCCGGAGCCCGAGGCCCGGGTCGTCCAGTGCCCAGCGGCAGTCCACGAACGCATAGCGCACGCGTCAAAGGTAATAGCGCACGCGCCAAAGGTACTGGTGCACGTGTGACAGGAACGCACGCGGCGGCGTAGGAACCGCATGAAACCCTCACTTTCACTCGTGCTCCTCGCCGCCGTGGCGGCCTTCCTCGTCCTCGCGTTTGCCGGTGTCGGCGGGCCCCAGACGGCTCGTGGCGATACGGCGCCTGCCGACTCCGTGACCGTGTTCGGACACGGGGTGATCACCGCTGTACCGGATGAGGCGACGGTGACGGCCGGCGTGCGCACCGACGCGACGACCGCCGCCGCGGCGCTGGCGCAGAACGCGACCACGATGAACAACGTGATCGCCGCCCTGAAGCGCGCGGGTGGCAAGGAGCTCCAGACCCAGCAGGTCTCGCTCTATCCGCAGACCGACGGCACGAACCAGGTCACCGGCTACGTGGCCCAGAACTCGGTCTCCGCCCACGCGAAGATCGACGGCGCGGGAGCGCTCGTCGACGCGGCGGTCGCTGCGGGGGCGAACACGGTGGACGGGCCGACGCTCGACGTCTCGGGCCGCGACGCGCTCTACCGCGAGGCGCTGGGGAAGGCGGTCGGCGAGGCCCGCGCGAAGGCGGTCGCCCTCGGCGAAGCCGGTGGCTTCGGCGTCGGGCCGGTCTCGTCGGTGACCGAGGGCGGATCCGCGCCGCAGCCCGTGTTCGCACCGACGGCGCTCGCAGCGAAGTCCGACGCGACGCCGATCGAGCCGGGCACGCAGGACGTCACGGCCGACGTCACCGTCACCTTCCGGATCCGGTGACGCCGGCTGCGTGTCAACGCGTGCCCCGTGGCCTGGGCCACGGCCCGGATGTGGTAGCCCCGGTAGCCGCTTAGCGGTCCGGCCGGCTGCTCCGCAAGGGCCGGATGGAGAGCAGCGCATCCTGCGCGTGCTCGACCTGCAGGGTCGTGTGGTCGATCCCGAAGCGCTCGTGCAGGGTCGCCTCGAGCTCGCGCCGGATCGCGTGGCAGTCCTCGCCCTGGCCGACGAGCACGTGCGCCGAGAGCGCCGGGAACCCGGAGCTGATCTCCCAGACGTGCAGGTCGTGCACGTTCGTGACGCCGGCATGCGCGCGCACCGCCGCGGCGATCACCTCGGGCGACATGCCCTCGGGTGCGGCCTCGAGCAGCACGCGGCCGCTCGCGCGCAGCAGCGGCCACGCGGCCACCAGCATCGATGCAGCGACGAAGAGGGAAGCGATCGGGTCGGCACGGTCGAAGCCCGTCGCCAGGATCACGAGGCCGGCGACCGCGGTCGCGCCGAACGCGTAGAGGTCGGTGAGCAGGTGCCGGTAACTGCCCTCGACGTTCAGATTCGAGCGGTTCGCCCGCGCGACCTGCCAGAGCGCGAGCACGTTGACGCCGGCTCCCACGGCGGCGGTGGCGAAGACGAGCCCGCCGTGCACGGACGGCGGCGAAACAAGCCTGCGCACGCCCTCGACGAGGATCACGAGGCCGAGGAGGAGAAGCGTGATCCCGTTCGCCTGTGCGGAGAGGATCTCGGCGCGGCGGAAGCCGAACGTCATGCGTCCGCCGGGCGGCCGCCGCGCCAGGCGCGCCGCCCAGACGGACAAGCCGAGTGCGCCCGCGTCGATGAGCATGTGGGCGGCGTCCGAAAGGAGCGCGAGCGAGTGGGCGGCGATCGCGACGACAACCTCCGCAGCCATGAAGGCGACGATCAGCGCGAGTGCGATCGCGAGTGGGCGGACTTCCGTGTCCGCATTGCCGCTGTGCCCGTGGTGGGAGTGGTCGTGGCTCACGACCATCAGTCTTACGCGTTGAGACGCCTGAGCGGCGGGTGAAGTTTGCCGACTGCCTTCTGATCGCAGTGATTGCTGCAGCCGACTTGCGGACTGCCGCGGCGAGCCGTATTCTTTCCCGCGCCATGTCCGGGATCACCAACGCAGACGTCAGCCGCTGTCGCTTCTAGCGGCAGTAGTGCGTCTTCGTTCGGTCTTCTTTTCACGATCCCAAGGAGCATGGTGTGTCGCAGCAAGCAGTCGTCGTACGTGACCTCGAGAAGGTCTTCACCCGCCGCAAGGGGCTCGTCCACCGGCGGCGTCGCGTTGCGCTGAAGGGCGTCTCCTTTGCGATGGATCGCGGCGAGTGCGTCGCGATCCTCGGTCAGAACGGCTCGGGCAAGTCGACGCTCGTACGCCTGCTCTCCACGCTCCTGCTCCCGGACGGCGGGACGGCGCACGTCTT
>JALYLO010000531.1 GCA_030774175.1 Actinomycetota bacterium | reverse complement strand
TGCGGCTGCGGCGGCGCCAGGAGCGCGTTCGTCCACGAGACGACCCACTGGGCATAGCCGCGCCAGTAGCGGTCGAACGTCCGCTGCATGAAGCCCTCCTCGAAGTCGCCGCCTTGCTCGACGATCGCCTGGAGATAGATCTCCGCGCACTTCGCCGCGTTGTTGGAGCCCTGCCCCGTAATCGGGTCGTTGAGCACGACGGCGTCCGCCATACCGAGCACGGCAGCTCCCGAGGGCAGCTTCCCAACCGGCCGGCGCACCCCGGGCACGAGCCGCCCGGTGAGGACCCCGTTCGCGTCTGTGAGCGCGACGTCGCGGCAGCGTGCGGCCTCCCAGGGCAGGAACCGCTCGAGGATCTCCAGCGACCGCGCAAGGTGCTCGTCCGGCGAGCGGACGTCCGCCCAACAGTCCATCGGCCCGTCGGGGATCCCCTCGAAGACCATGATCTCGCACGGGCCGCTCGTCGTCAGCGCCGGGAAGACGAAGTACTCGCCGACGCCTGGGAGGAGGTTGAACGAGACGGCTGAGTACTCGGTTCGAGGCTGCATCCCGGTCACGTACGTGAGCGCGAGGATGCGCTGCGGCGTCGAGTACGGCGACTTCTCGGCGTCGCGGACGAAGAGGTTCGCGAGCGCGCCCTTGCCGCTCGCGACGACAACGAGGTCGTGGCTTCTCACGTAGCCCTCGAGGTCGTCGAGGTTCGCTTCGCGCAGGACGAGCTCGCCGCCGCGGCGGGCGAACTCCTCGATCCACGCGGGCACCTTCACCCGCTGGTCGACCGACTGCGCCGGCCAGTCGAGGCGCGCGGCCCAGTCGATCGCCTTGCCGCCGTCGCCGGCGGGCACGGCAAGAGAGATCCCCTGGACGGGTGGGCAGTCGTGTGTCCAATGGTCGAGCCCGAGCGCGCGCTCCGTCTGGAGCGCGCTCTCGAACATGCACTGGCTCGACAGCACCTGCCCGCCGGCGATCTGTTCCGCCGTGCGGTTCGAGACGAGAGTGACCTCCCAGTCGGAGCCGAGCAGCCCGAGCGCGAGCTGCAGTCCGGACTGCCCGGCTCCGACGATCGCGATCCGGGGCACGTGCTATGCGGCGACTTCGGCCAGGTATCGGCTGGCCTTGTCCGGCTCCATGAACCAGTCGAAGTAATCGCGTGGGTCGTTGAAGCCGTTGACAAAGCGCCGCGCGACCGCCGGGTGATCGTTCCCCGCGACGAGCAGCTCGAGCACGTGCGGCGGAGGCGGGCCGAGGAGGGCGTTCGTCCAGGTGGTCACGTACTGGGCGTCGTAGTCCCAGTAGCCCTCGAACGTCTGCTCCATGAACGCGCGGTCGAACGGTGCGTCACCGTGCCCGAGGATGCTTGCGAGGTATGCCGCCGCCGACTTGCTCGCGTTGTTCGAGCCCTGACCCGTGATCGGGTCGTTCAGCACGACCGTGTCGGCGAGCCCGAGCACGAGCGCACCGGACGGCAGCTCGCCGACCGGATGCCGGACCGTCGGCGGAAAGCGTCCGACGAGGATGCCGTTGTCGTCGGTCAGCTCGAGGTTGCGGCAGCGCTCCGCCTCCCAGGGCAGGAGCGTCTCGAGGATCCACTTGCTCTTGGCGAGGTGCTCCTCGGGCGTCGTCACGTCGCTCCAGCAGTCCATTGGGCCGCCGGGTATGCCCTCGAACACCATGATCTCGCACGCGCCGCCGGTCGTGAGCGCCGGGAACACGAAGTACTCGCCCACGGTCGGAATCAGGTTGAAGGCGACGGCTGGGTACTCCGGGCGCGGCGTCATGCCGGTCACGTACGTGAGCGCGAGCGCGCGCTGCGGCGCCGCGTACGGCGAGCGGGCCGCGTCGCGCTCGAACAGCTGCGCGACCTCGCCCTTGCCGGCCGCGACGATCACGAGGTCGTTGTCACGTGCGTACGCCTCGAGATCAGGAACGGACGCGTCGTGCAGCACGATCTTCCCGCCCTGCTCTTCGAGCTTCTCGATCCAGCCCGGAATCTTCAGGCGCTGGTCAACCGACTGCGCCGGCCGTTCGAGCCGCGCGGCCCAGTCGATCATCTTGCCTCCGCCCGGCGCGGGCACGGCCAGTGAGATCCCCTCGATGTCGGGGCACTCCGGCTCCCAGAAGTTGACGCCGAGCTCGCGCTCGTGCTCGAGTGCGGCGTCGAACATGCACTGGCTCGACATCACCCGGCCGGCGCGGATGTCATCCGCCGCCCGGTTCGAGACCACCGTGACCTCGTGCCCGTCCTGCACGAGACCGAAGGCCAGCTGGAGCCCGGCCTGCCCTGCACCGACGATCAGGAACTTCGACATCTGGATCTCCTACTCCGTGAGTTTGGGGATGGCGGGCTCGGCTTGTTCCGGGCCCATGGCGGAATAGCCGCCGTCGGCGGCGTAGTCGGCGCCGGTGACGACGGAGGCGTTGTCGCTGCAGAGGAAGAGCACGACCTCGGCCACCTCCTCAGCGTCGCCGACACGGCCGAGAAGGTGGAACGGCGCCGCGACGCGATCGGTCTTGGCGCGGTCGTCACCTGAGAGCTCGACCATTACCTTCGACCACGTCCAACCGGGAGAGACCGAGTTGACCCGGATGCCGTCGGCGGCGAGGTCCATCGCCATGTTCCGGGTCAGCTGGACGAGCGCCGCCTTGCCCACCGGGTAGAGCCAGCGTCCGGTCTGCGCGACCTTGGCCGAGATCGATGTGAAGTTGACGATCGCGCCGCGGCCCTTCGCGGCCATGTGCGGGCGCACCGCCTTCGCCATCATCACGGCGCCCACAACGTTGACGTCCAGGGACTCGAGCCAGTCCTCACGCGGCGAGGCCGGCCCTTCGTCGACGTAGGAGCATGCGAGGTTGACGAGAAAGTCGACACCGCCGAAGCGCTCGACGACCTCGGCAACGAACCGCTCGATCTGGGCGTCGTCGCGGATGTCCGTGACCGAGAAGAGCACGCGTTCGCCAAGCTCGGCGGCGAGCGCCCGGCCGCCTTCGGCGTCGATGTCGGCGACCGCGACGTTCGCTCCCTGCTCGTGGAAGGCGCGCACGACAGCCTGCCCGATCAGCGTCGCGCCGCCCGTGACGATCGCTGTCCCCTCCTTCAGCCCGCGTGGCACTTGTGTTCCTCCTCCGGCTCGTCCGGACGAAGCTCGGCTGTCGGCGCAGCTCGGCGAGGGGCCGCACGCGCCGGCTTCAGAGCGAGATAGATGTCGCGGTATATCGCATCCACCGTGTCGTCGGCTTCTCGGTCCACCGTCGAGCCTGGGAGGGGGAGAGGTTCGAGGAGGCGGCGCGCTTTTGAGAAGTCTTACCGTCCCCTTACGCGATCGTGCCGATGTGGTTACGCGCAACATGCCCTCTGAGATAGGCCAATGGTTAGCGACCATGACTTCAGAACAACCGTCGACGGCAAGCCGCTTGTCGCACAACGGAACGGAGGCTCCTGGGCGCTGACGTGGAACGAGCTGACCCGGAACGACCGCTCGCTCGTTCATCTCGTCGAACTGGCGCTCGGTCCCGGCAATCATCCGGCGCTGCTAAATGCGGTAGACGCGCTGTTGGCACAGATGGACGCAGACGCCCCGGTCGCACGCGATGATGTGTCCGAGCGCGCGGCATCAACACCCCTCGAGTCATCGCCCCTCGAGCCTCCGGCAAACCGATCAGACTCCAGCGGCGGGCAGTCGCCGTCGACCGAAGGCGTTGGCGAGGTAAAGCGTGTAGGCGACAGGGCTCGACGCTGGGCGCGCGGAGTGGTCGCCCGCGATCCCTCGACGTGTGCCTAGAACCCCCCGTTCGTCCAGGGACAAAGGCGACGAGCGGGCGGATGCTGAGGGAGTCATGACCCTTGGTCTGTTGATGCGGCGGCTTCTGCGTGCGAGACCACAAGCGGTCTTAGGTCGTCCGGATTGCGGTTTACGCTCGGAACCGCGGGTGGTGTTGTTCAGTGCGCGGCGCCGTCTTCTTCTCGATCACCCGATGGCGAGTTTTGGTCGACCTGAAAGGAGGCGTGATGGCTGAGATCGGTGAACCGACGCGCGAAATCGAGATCGTTCCGCGGGAACTACCGCTCCCCGAGGAACTCCCCGTGGTCGAACCTAGGACTCCGGAGCGTGAGCTGGAGCCGCGGTGAGCGAACAGCTGTTTTTCGATGACACCCCGATCGTCGGTTGGCGAGCCTGGGTCTTGGCGGAAGACCTCGAAGGCCCGGAGCTGCGGTCTGTCGTTTACCAGCATGTGTGGCCGGCCAGGAACGCGCTTAGCATGGAGTGCGAGCCGGGCGGCTGCCTTGGCGCCCGCTGGCCCGCGCAGACCCACGCCTGCGGCATCCATGCCTTCAAAGAGCGCGCTGGGGCGGCGCGCTTCCCGGCGACCTGGGAGAGCCGGCGCGCCGAAGGCGCCGGTGTCTCCACCTATGTGATCGGCCAGGTCTCTCTCTGGGGGCACGTGATCGAGCACGAGCATGGCTTCCGTGGCCAGTTCGCCTACCCGTACGCGCTCTGCCTTCCCCCAGGGCGACGGCATCTCGCTTCGCCGCTTGCCCGTCGCTACGGCGTCGAGGTGGTCGTCGAGGCTCCCTGAAAGGGAGGGTTGACATCGCCCTCGCCGAGTGGGATAAGGGGCGCGTAGGCCTGCGGCTCCCGCGGACGGATCGTCCGTCAGCCGAATAGGGGGAGCTATGCCTTTGCAAACCATCGGCGAGCTACGCGCCTCGCTGATCAAGGACGGCGCCACCTGGGCGCCGCCCGAGCATCTCGC
>JALYLO010000530.1 GCA_030774175.1 Actinomycetota bacterium | reverse complement strand
GCGCTGGCCGGAGTCCCGGCCGTCGAGGTGCGCGTGCTCGCGAACGCGGTCGGTGAGCGCGACCGGGCCCGGTGGCGGCTCGACGAGGCGAAGGACGTACTCGCCGCTGCGCTGCCCGCGCTGATTGCCGAGGTCGCGCGTGCGTGACCTGCCGCCGCCGCTGCCGCCGGCGGAGCGGACGGTCGGGCAGTTCGTCGGCGAGACGATCCGCGCCTACGGGGACAACTTCTGGCGCGCCCTGCCGCTCGGCGTGCCGCTCGCGGTCGCCGACCAGCTCGCGACCGGGCAGCAGGGGGAACAGCTGCTCGTCTTCCTCGCGGTTGGCCCCCTGTTCGTCGCCGCGTACGTCTGGGGCTGCAGGCTGGTGCTGCGCGCGCGGCCGACGATGCTCGCGTTCCTCGTCGGCGCGTTGGTCTATCTGCCGTTTCCGGCCCTGCGCGCGGTCTTCGTTCTCCCCGGAATCGCCTGGTTCGCGTTCATCGGCCTCGCCGTGCCTGCGGCGCTGGTCGAGCAGCCGCGCTTCCGGGAGGCGCTCGTGCGCGGGCGCATCCTCGGAACGACCGACTACGTCCATGCGCTCGGATCGCTCGCGGTCCTCGTCCTCGTCGTCGGGATCGGGGATCAGGCCCTGACGGTCGCTCTCCACTCGCAGGCGGACAACAGCCAGCGCGCGGCGCTCTTCATCTCCGACCTCGTGCTGAGCCCGCTCCTCTATCTGGGCGGCGCACTCCTCTACGTCGACCAGGCGGCCAGGGTAGTAGGCTCAGGCTCCCGCCGATCCGAGCCCCGCACTCGAAAGCCGAGGAGCAGACGCGATGCCCATTTTCATCCTCCTGTCGACGCTCAGCCAGCAGGGCGTGCAGACGATCAAGTCGAACCCTGAGCGCCTGCGTCAGGTGAACAAGGACGTCGAGGAGCTGGGCTGCCGCGTGCTGCACCAATGGGCGACGCTCGGTGAGTTCGACTTCGTGAACGTGGTCGAGGCGCCCGACATCGCCACGGTCGCGAAAGTCTCGGTGTCGCTCGCCGCCCGCGGCTCGACGAAGATCGAGACGCTGCCTGCGCTCGAGATCGAGGAGTTCCTCCGAACGCTCGAGTAATCCGGGTACAACTCCGGTCGTGCGCGACCCGCGAATCGACGAGTACGCGCGGCTGCTCGTAGACCGCTCGGTCGGCGTCCAGCCGGGCTGGCAGGTGGTGGTTCGCTCAACGCACCTGGCGCGGCCGCTCGTGGAGGCCGTGCTGGAGCAGATCGCGCGCAAGGGCGCGTATCCGATCCTCCAGCTCAGCTTCGAGCAGACGGGCGGCCCCTTCGCGCGTGAAGCGCCGATCGACGTGCTGCGCGAGCCGGCGCCGCTCCTGAAGCGGATCTGGGAGGAGGCCGACGCCTTGATCGCGATCTACGGGCCCGAGAACATGCGCGAGGGCGCGGAGCTCTCCGAGGAGCGGCAGGCGGCGCTGAACGAGATGAGCGCGCCGATGCGTCAGCGGACGATGTCGCTCGCCGTGCCATGGGTCGTGGCCGAGTACCCGGTCGTCGCTGCTGCGCAGGATGCCGGGATGACCCTGACCGAGTACGAGGAGTTCGTCTTCGCCGCCGTGCTGCTCGACTGGGAGGCCGAGGGCAGGCGGATGCGGTCGATTGCGGACGTCTTCGACGCCGCGGAGGAGGTGCGCATCGTCGGCCCGGGCACCGACCTGACGCTCTCGCTCGCCGGCCGCACGGGCGCGGTCGACGACGGGCACGTGAACATGCCCGGGGGCGAGGTCTTCTATTCGCCGGTCGAGGATTCGGCCGAAGGGGTCGTCGAGTTCTCAGAGTTCCCGGCTGTCTACTACGGGCACGAGGTCGACGGCGCCCGGTTCGTCTTCGAGGGCGGACGCATCGTCGAGGCGTCGGCGCGCGCGGGCGAGCTCTTCCTCCTGCAGACGCTCGCGAGCGACGAGGGCGCACGCCGGCTGGGCGAGCTCGGCATCGGCTGCAACCCCGGCATTCAGCGGTTCATGAAGAACGTCGCGTTCGACGAGAAGATCGACGGCACGGTTCACCTCGCCGTCGGCAACTCGTACGCGTTCACCGGCGGGAAGAACGAGAGCTCGATCCACTGGGACATCGTCAAGGACCTGCGCACCGGTGGGCAGCTCTACGCGGACGGCCGGCTCGTCCAAGAGAACGGCGCCTGGCTGATCTAGTTAGTTAGTACACCGCCGCGCGTGCGTGCGCGCGCGGCAAGAGCTGCCACCACCCTCAGACGGTGAGACCGACCGCGGCGATCTCGCCGGCCAGGCGAGCGTTGGCGACGATCAGGTCGCGGTTCGCGCTCAGCGTGCGCCCCCCGCTCTCCCGGTGCAGGAACGACAGGACAAACGGCGTCACGGACGGCCCGCGGACGCCCTGCTCTGCGGCGTCGGCGAGCGCCCGCTGGATCAGCGGCTCGACGTCGAGGCTTTCGTCCGGGGGCCGCCCGAGCAGGAGCCCCCCGCTGCCGAGCTCCCAGTGCGCGGCCGCGACCCGCCTGGCCTCCTCGACCGATTCGACGCGGGCCGAGACCGAAGGGCCGCCGCGCGCCGCATAGAAGAGCGGCAGCTCGTCGGTGCGCCAGCCGAGCACGGGCACGCCGAGTGTCTCGAGGAGCTCGGCGGTGGCCGGCACGTCGAGCAGCGACTTCACGCCGGAGGAGACGACGAGGGCCTGGGCGTGCGCGAGCGCCTGGAGGTCGGCGGAGACATCGGGTGGGTTCGGCCAGCCGCGGTGGACTCCCCCCAGGCCGCCGGTCGCCATGAACCGGATTCCGGTCGCGGCGGCGACGACGAGTGTGCCGCCGACGGTCGTCGCACCCGGCGAGCCCTGCACCACGGCCGCAGCGAGATCGCGCGGGCCGAGCTTCCGCGCCTGCGCGTCGAAGCGCTCGAGCTCCGCGGCCTCGAGGCCGACGACGATCTGGCCGTCCAGGACGCCGACCGTCGCCGGCACCGCGCCGCTCTCGCGCACGGCGGCTTCCGAGGACAGGCCGACCGCCACGCCCTCCCCGGGCGGGAAGCCGTGCGCCACGAGCGTGGTCTCGAGCGCGACGACACCCGTGCCGTCATGCTGCGCCTGGAGGACTTCCTCGGAGACGCGGATCACGGCATCGCACCGAGCTGCGCACAGCAGCGGGCGGCCGCTTCGAGGCCGAGCCGGACGCCGCCGATCAGGAAACCGGCCGCGAGCGCGTCGCCTGCACCCGTCGTGTCGATTGCGTCCGCCGGGAGTGCGTCGTGGTCACGGCCGTCGACGTGCAAGCCGTCGGCGCCGCGCTTGATCACCCAGCGAGTCGTGAGATCGCCGACGGCCGCCCGCTCGCACTCGTTCGCGAAGACGATGTCGGGACCAACCTCCTGAACGCGCGCCCGAAACGCGTCGTCGACGAATGTCCACGTGGAGAGATCGAGCGAGACCTGCGCACCGTGGCCGCGCGCAGCGCGGGCCGCGGCGATGGCGGCCGCCGCCAGCGGCTCGCGCAGGAGCGAGTAGCCGGAGAGGTGGAGCACGTCGCAATCGAACCATGCGTCGTCCAGCTCCCGTGGTTCGAGCCCGGGCGCCGAGCCCCGGTCCGAGGCCATGGTGCGGTCGCCGCCCCAGGCAAGCGAGACGACGACGCCCGTACGGCCCTCGGCTGGGCCGACGACCTCCACGCCGCGCGCGACGAGCTCGCGGGCGACGAGCTCCCCGGCGGTGTCGTCGCCACGCTTTCCGACGAAGCGGGCATCTGCGCCCAGCGCGCAGGCCCAGGCGGCGACGTTGGCGGCTTGCCCGCCGGCGCCGGTGCGGGTCACGGCAGTCTGGTCGTCGCCGCGGACGAGTGGCCGTTCGAGCTTCACGATCACGTCGAGGAGGAGGTCGCCCAGAGTCGCGATCCGCACGAGTAGGATCGTTGCATGGACGGCTCAGCTCGCGGCAGCAGGCTCCGGTCGTTCGCGATCGGAGGCCTGGTCGGAGCGGCGGGGGCGATCGCGACCGTGCGCCGCGCGTCACGTCCCTCGCGCCGGCCGCGAAGCGCGCCCGCGGGGCTCGCGGCATTCGAGGACGCACCCTGCTTCCTGGAGCTGGTCGGCGAAGAGGCGCAGCGCTACCGCGAGGGCGGTGGCGACACGGTCACGGGACCGTCGAACCCGGCGTAGCGGTCGACCATGAAATGCGCGGCGGCCGTCATCTGTAGGCGCTCGAGACGGGCGCCCGCGACCGTCAGCCGGAACCACCCAGGGATGGTCGGGTCGAGGAAGGTCAGAATGCCCGGCGACACGAGATGGACGTTTCTCGAGGTGCGCCAGTTGGGCTGCGTCACGTCGAGCCGGGTCTGCTGCGACGGCAGCCACGCCCCGCCGGGCGTGTCGCGGTCCCAGCGCCGCGCTCCGATTACGACGGCGGCGGGGCCGTTGCGGGTGCGGTACGACAACTTGTCGGGAGCGACGACTTCGAATCGCGTCACCTGCGCGTTCGTCGGATCGGAGG
>JALYLO010000529.1 GCA_030774175.1 Actinomycetota bacterium | reverse complement strand
CGGAGATGTCGCCATCATCTGCTCCGGCTTCAAGGGCGCTTTTGCACTCGACGACGCGTACTGCGCCGGCCGGATCGTGGCCCAGCTCGACGGCGAGCGCAGCGACGCCGCGATCGCCGCGGAGGTCGTTGCACATGCATGGCCGACTCCGCTGGAAGCGCTGAACGCCCGTACCTACGGTCCGCCCGGGCTGGAGGCGGACATCGAGTTCTGCGCCCAGGTCGACCGGCTCGAGACCGTGCCGCGCTTCGCGCGAATCGTCGCGAGCGCGGCGGAGATCGTCGCGTGAGTGGGGGAGGCCGTCCGGTGGCAGGAAGGGGAATGGCGCGAGACACGTTCTCTTGAACCGTCGACCCTCGTTGCTCGTGGAAGGAGCGTTCGAATGAGTGAGGCAGTGCATCTGTACGGCAAGGAGCACGTCCGGCGCTATCGCGAGACGGGCGGCAAGGAGGGTCACGACTGGAAGAAGGGGTCGAAGATCCTGCTCCTCACGACCAAGGGGCGAACGACCGGCGAGCCGCGGACGACGCCGCTGATCTACGAGACCGACGGCGACCGCTACGTGATCGTCGCCTCCCAGGGCGGCGCCCCGGAGCATCCCGGCTGGTACCGCAACCTGGTGAAGGAGCCCGAGGTCGAGCTCCAGGTGTGGGACGAGGTCTTCCCGGCGCGTGCGCGAACTGCCGAAGGCGAGGAGCGCGACCGCCTCTGGAGGCTCGCAGCGCAGCAGTGGCCGGACTACGACGAGTACGTAAAGCGGACCGACCGGCAGATCCCGGTCGTCGTGCTCGAGCGGCGTTAGGGCTTGGCGGAGGTTTCGCCGCCGTCTTGACAGGGGAACGTGTGTTCGTGTAGAACATACGTTCCCGTGGTTGCTTCCATCGTCATTCCCGCCTTCGATCTCAGGGCCGCTTTGCGGCTTCGGCCGGGCCTGCAGGCGAAGCCGGCCGCCCTGGCGCCGACGCCCGGGACGGAGCCGCTTCTGGGCTCGGTGACGGGAGCCGCGGAGGCAAAGGGCGTGCGACCGGGGATGCGGCTCGGCGAGGCGCTCGCGACCTGCCCGGAGCTCGAGCTCGTCGAGCAGGATCCGGCGAGCGCCGAGCAGGCCTGGGAGGAGATCCTGCGGCGGCTCGAGGACGCGGGGTTCGCGGTCGAGTCGGCCGAGCCGGGCACCGTCTTCTTCGACTCGAAGGGTGTCGAGCGGCTCTACGGCGGCCTCGAGCCGGCGCTGAAGCGGGCGCTCCGGGCGGTCGGGACGGCCTGGGACGCCCGGGCGGGCGCGGCGGAGCGGCGTTTCGCGGCGCTCGCGGCGGCGAACGTCGCCCGGCCGGGGCAGGCGCTGATCGTTTCCGACGACCGGTCGCGCTCATTCCTCGCTCCGCTGCCGCTGACGCTCTTGCCGCTCGAGCGGGCGCGCTACGCGGAGCTGGAAGAGCTTGGGGTTCGCACCATCGGACAGCTTGCCGGGCTGCCGGGCGGCGCCGTCTCCGAACGGTTGGGGCCGGACGGACGGCGCGCCTGGGGCCTGGCAGGGGGTTACAGCACAGTGGAGGAGGACGGGAGGGTGACGCCAAGACGGCCGGCGCTCGCCCTGTACGAGACGCTCGAGTTCCCGGACGCGGTCGGCAACGAGCTGACGCTCCGGCGAGGGCTCGCAGTGCTGCTCGACCGCCTGCTCGCCCGACCGGAACGCGCGGGGCGGCCGCCGAGGAAAGTCGCGGTGTGGGCGCGGCTCGTCGGTGGTGCCTCGTGGCGTCGGACGGTCACCCTGCGCGAGCCGACGGCCGACCCGGCCCGGCTGCGCGCCGCGCTCTCGGCCAAGCTGGCCGAGCTGCCCGCGCCGGCGCTGAAGCTGCGGCTCGAGTTCTCGCAGCTCGCCGAGCACACCGGCGAGCAGCTGGAGCTCGTCGCGGCGGAGGGAGACGTGCTCCAGGGACGGCTTCGTGAAGGCCTGCGTCAGGTACGGGCAGCCGTCGGCGCAGGCGGGATCTCGACGGTGGTGGAGGTCGCTCCGTGGTCACGCATCCCGGAAGCGCGAGCGCTGCTCGTTCCGCGCGACGACTGAACGCACGGCGACTCAACAACCCGCAGCCGGCGCTCGTCGAGGCGCACGCCGGCGGGCTGCCGACTCGCGTCAACCGGCAGGAGATCGCCGTCGTCCGTGAGGAGTGGCGGGTCGTCGACCGGTGGTGGACGGAAGAGCCGGTCATCCGCCGGTACTTCGACGTCGTGCTGGAGAGCGGGGAGAACGCTGTCGTCTACCACGACGGCGACAGCGGCTCATGGTTCACCCAGCGCGCTTGAGCCCGGCGCTTCCATGAGCTTCGCCTCGCGCGATGCCTTCCCGGCCCGCGGCGGCGTGGGGGACGACCGCGCGCCCCTTCCAAAACTTTGTGATGAGTCATCACAAAGCTCGGGAACGGCGCCGTACGCCGAGCTGCACGCGCACTCGGCGTATTCGTTCCTCGACGGCGCGTCGCTGCCGGAGGAGCTCGCGGCGCGCGCGGCCGAGCTCGGCTACGAGGCGTTCGCGCTCACCGACCATGACGGGGTCTACGGCTCGCTCGAGTTCGCGCATGCCGCGAAGCACTTCGGCGTACGGCCGATCACGGGCGCCGAGGTGACGCTCGCAAGCGGTGTTGGCTCGACGGAGCCGCGCAGGAGCGGAGGTGCCGGCTCTGCCGGCGCGGGAGCGGGAACTGCCGCGCACGTGACGCTGCTCTGCGAGACCCAGCGGGGCTACTCGAACCTCTGCCGCATCCTCACGGCCGCACATGCGGGCACGCGCCTGCCGGGCCGTGAGCGCGACCTGCTGCC
>JALYLO010000528.1 GCA_030774175.1 Actinomycetota bacterium | reverse complement strand
GCGCACGACGTCGTGCGAGAGATCGAAGCGCTCGGCGGCGCGGCGGTTGCGAACGGCGAGAACGTCGCCGACTTCGCCGGCGCGAAGCGGCTGATCGACGGCGCCATCGCCGCATTCGGCCGCCTGGACATCCTCGTCAACAACGCAGGGATCCTGCGTGACCGCATGCTCGTCAACATGGAGGAGCACGAATGGGATGCGGTGATCGAGGTGCATCTGAAGGGCCATTTCGCGCCGACGCGGCATGCTGCGGCCCACTGGCGCGAGCGCTCGAAGGCGGGCGACCAGGTGGCCGCACGCGTGATCAACACGTCGAGCCCCTCGGGCGTCTTCGGCAACGTCGGCCAGGTGAACTACGGCGCAGCGAAAGCCGGGATCGTCGGCTTCACGCTGATCGCCGCGCAGGAGCTCCAGCGCTACGGAGTGACCGTGAACGCGATCGCGCCGAACGCGCGCACGCGCATGACCGAGGCCGCCTTCGGAGAGATCCCACCGCCCGAGGACGGCTTCGACCCCGCGGACCCGGCGAACAACTCCCCGATCGTCGTTGCGCTCTGTGCGGACGAGGCCCAAGACATCACCGGTCAGGTGTTCTTCGTCTACGGCGGCGTCGTCAACATGCTCAGCGGCTGGAAAGCCGGCGAGCTGTTCGCAAGCGACGAGCGCTGGGACCCGGACGCGTTGCTGCAGGAGCTCCGCGACCGCCTCCCCGGCGGGGCGGCGCCGCCCGGAATGCTCGCCTCGATGCACCAGGCGGGCGGACAGTCGATGCGCGAGCGATGAGCGCCGTCGGCCCGCGGAATCTCGCGCGTCTCGCCGAGGAGACGTTCGAGCGGCGCGGCGACTACCCGGCGCTGTGGTTCGAGCGTGTCTGGCACACGTCGGGCGATCTCTTCGCGCGTGGCGAGCGCATCGCGGCCGGCTTGGCCGAGCGCGGCGTCGCAGCGGGCGACCGCGTCGTCGTGATGATGGAGAACTGCCCCGACGTCCCCGTCGTCTACCACGCCATTTGGCGAGCAGGCGGCGTCGTGACGCCGGCGATCTTCTTGCTGACCGTGGAGGAGCTCGGGCGACTGATCGCCGACGCGCGCCCGGCGCTCGTGCTCACGACGCCGACGTTCCGCGAGGTCGCGGACGAGGCCGCAAAGGGTGTGCGCGTCATCTCCGACCTCGGGCCGCTGGAACGCGAGGAACACTTGCCGATCGTCGCGCGCGGCGACGACGATCTCGCGGCGCTCGTCTACACGGGCGGCACGACGGGGCGCGCGAAGGGCGTCATGCTGACTCACGCGAACCTCTGGGAGGCGGGCCGCCGCGGCCACGAGGCGGGACACGTCCCGGGACTCGACCGGTCCCTCGGCTGCCTGCCGCTCGCGCACTCCTACGGGTTGCTCGTCCTCAACGTCGGCATGCACCATCCGGACCGGCCGCAGGGCGTCCTCATGCGCTGGTTCGAGCCGCAGGCCTGGCTCGAGCTTGCGCAGGAGCACCGCAGCCAGATCGCTCCTGTCGTGCCGTCGATGCTCTACATGCTGCTGGCGCAGCCGCTCGAGGACTACGACCTTTCCGAGCTCCGCTATGTGGCGTGCGGCGCGGCGCCGCTCGCGCTCGGCGCGATCGAGGAATTTCTGCGGCGCGTTCCAGGGGTCGAGATCCGCGAGGGATACGGCCTGACAGAGACCTCGGCGCTGGTGTCGACGAATCCACCGGGGCGCCCGAAGTACGGCACTGTCGGCCCGCCCGTGCCGCGGACGGAGGTGCAGATCGTCGACGGGGAGATCTGCGTGCGCTCCGATCTCGTCATGGCGGGCTACTGGAACGAGCCAGATCTCACCCGCGAGACGATTCGCGACGGCTGGCTGTACACGGGTGACATGGGCCGCCTCGACGACGACGGGTACCTGACGATCGTCGACCGTAAGAAGGACCTGATCATCCGCGGCGGCTTCAACGTCTTCCCACGCGACGTCGAGGAGGCGCTGCTGGAGCACCCCGCGATCGCGACCGCGTGCGTGGTCGGACGGCCGGACGACGTGCACGGGGAGGAAGTCGTCGCCTTCGTGACGCTGATCGAGGAGATCGCGGCCGAGGAGCTCGTCGCGTTCGGTCGAGAGCGCCTGGGCGGGTACAAATATCCCCGTGAGATCCACGTCGTGGACGCGCTGCCTTTGACCCCGGTCGGCAAGGCCGACCGCAAGGCGCTGCGCGAGTTGCTCACCGTGCAAGGAGGAACGACGGCATGACGACCACGCTGACGATCGAGGAGCTCGAGCAGTCCGGCGAGCGCGAGCTCGGAACGAGCGACTGGCACGAGATCACGCAGGACCAGATCAACCTCTTCGCCGAGGCAACCGGCGACCACCAGTGGATCCACGTCGATCCCGAAGCTGCCGCGAACGGCCCGTTCGGGACCACCGTCGCCCACGGGTACCTGACCCTGTCGATGCTGCCGATGCTGCTCAGCGAGGTGGTGTCGGTCAGCGACGCCGTCATGGGCGTCAACTACGGGACGGAGAAGATTCGCTTCACGAGCCCAGTGCCGTCGGGCTCGCGCGTGCGCTTGCACGGGAAGCTCCTCCGCGCCGAGCGGCGCGGCCCCG
>JALYLO010000527.1 GCA_030774175.1 Actinomycetota bacterium | reverse complement strand
AGATCCTTCACAGCCCTTAACGACCGGTTAATCGGCTCACGCCGTGGTTGAACATCGAGCGGTTATAACGGTGACCATGAATCGCAGTCGCATCTTCTCGCTTCGGGCCGCCGAGCTGTTGCTCGTTGCGCTCGGCGGCGGGATTCTCGCACTCGGCGGCGCCGCCCTCTTCGGCAAGCTCGGCAGCCGTACGACGATCCAGCAGGTCTCGCCGCTCGCGGCGGGCGGCGGCCTCGGGAATACGGCGCTTCAGGTGCCGACGCACGGGCTGACCGCCGAGCAGATCTACAGGCGCGACGCGCCGGGGGTCGTGCAGATCACCGCGACGAGCATCACGCCGGGCCAGGCCGACCCGTTCAACGCCTTCCCCGCGACGCCCCAGAAGCAGCAGTCGCTCGGCTCGGGCTTCGTGATCGACAAGGCCGGCCACATCGTCACGAACTACCACGTGATCCAGGGCGCGCAGCAGATCCAGGTGTCCTTCTCGGGCCAGGACGAGATCAAGGCGACCGTCGTCGGCAAGGACCCGTCCACCGACACGGCCGTGCTGAAGATCGACGCCCACGCGCGCGCGCTGACCCCGCTCATGCTCGGCAACTCGGACGCCGTGACGGTCGGCGACGCCGTCTACGCGATCGGCAACCCGTTCGGGTACACGCGCACGCTGACCACAGGTGTAGTCAGCGCCGTGCAGCGCCAGATCGACGCGCCGAACTCGCTGAAGATCGACCACGCGATCCAGACCGACGCCGCGATCAACCACGGCAACTCGGGCGGTCCGCTGATCGACGCCGCCGGCCGCGTCATCGGCGTCACATCGCAGATCTCCACTGGCACCACCGGGCAGCAGGGCAACCTCGGCATCGGATTCGCGATCCCGGTCAACACGGTGCGCAACGTGGCCGCGCAGATCATCTCGACCGGCAAGGCCCAGCACGCGTTCCTCGGCGTCGGCACGGCGGCGATCACGCCGCAGCTCGCGCGCCTCTTCCACCTTCCCGTGCAGCAGGGCCTGCTCGTGCAGGACGTCGACGGCGGCAGCGGCGCCGACAAGGCCGGGCTCGTGCCGGGCAAGACGTCGGTGGTCGTGCAGGGCGAGAGCTACCAGATCGGCGGCGACATCATCGTCCGCATCGACCACACGCCGCTTTCGAGCTTCGAACAGCTGCGCGACGCGATCGCCCAGCGAAAGCCCGGGGACAAGGTCGACCTCGAGATCTACCACCAAGGCTCCAAGAAGTCCGTCACGGTTACGCTCGGCAACAGGCCGGGGACCAAGTGACGAGCGTCCGGCTCTTTTTCCTAGAGCCGCGCACGAGAAGACCGGCGCCCCCGACAGCCTGCCCGGGCGGCGCCGGTCTCTCCCTCCCGAATCTGGCTACCTTGTGCCGCGATGCAGCGCGGAGAGATCGCCCTCGGGCAGACGATCGACGTCGGGCGCGACGAGACGTTGTGGGAGGACGACGACGCGGCGGACCACGAAGGGTGGTTCTGCGTGCGGACCGAGCCGTTCCCTTGCCCGGCCCCAGGCTGCTCGTTCGTCGCCGAGTTCATGACCGCGGCGCACCTGATCCTGGTCTGGCAGACGATGGACGATCCGAACCTCCTGCGTCATGCCGCTCGCGCCCGGGACGTCGGCCGCAACCCGCGGGTCGTTGGCTACCAGACCGACTACGGCCCGAGCGCGTCGTACTACGCGTGGGTCGCGGCCGGGCGGCCGGTGCACGGCGTCCGCGCGCACGCGTGATCGAACAGCACTTCGGCGAGTCGGCCCCGTTCTCGCTCGGGGTGGAAGAGGAACTGATGATCCTCGATGCCGCGACGTTCGCGCAGGTCGCCGCGGTCGACCGCATTCTCCGCGGCGTCGCAGGGATGGAGCTTCCGGGCCAGATCAAGACCGAGCTGTTCGCATCCGTGTTCGAGACCAACACGAACGTCTGTGCGACCGTCCCGGAGGTCGACGAGGCCCTCCAGACGCTGCGCCGCGCAGCCTCGGCGGCCGCCGAGGCCGAGGGGCTCGTGATCGGTGCGGCGGCCACCCATCCGTTCGCGCTGCCGGAGGCACAGCCGATCGTGAAGGAAGAGCGGTACGTCACGTTCGCCGGCTACGGCGGCATCTCGGTGCGACGGCAGGGCGTGCAGGGACTGCACGTGCACGTGGGCATGCCGTCGGCCGACGACTGCTGGCGCTGCCTGGACGCGATCCTTCCGTGGCTACCCGTGGTGCTCGCGCTCTCGACCAACTCGCCCTGGTTCGCGGGCGAGCTGACCGGTATGGCGTCGAACCGAGCGCCGATCCTCGCCGAGCTCCCGCGGGCCGGCGCGCCGCCGGCGTTCGCCTCGTATGCGGAGTGGGAGTCGTGGGTGGAGCGGCTCGCGCGCCTCGGGGTGACCGAGGAGTACACCCGCATCTGGTGGGACGTGCGCCCGCACCCGAAGTTCGGGACGCTCGAACTGCGCGTCCCGGACCAGCCGACCGACGTCCATCTGTCGTCGGCGTTCGCTGCACTCCTGCAGGCGCTCTGTGCGACCGCGCTCGACGGCGGTTTGCCGCCGTGCGCGCATCCGCTCGCCGACCGGGGCCGAGCCGACTACGCACAGAACCGCTGGGCGGCCGCCCGCTTCGGCCCGCGGGGCGAGCTCCTGCATCCCGACGGTGAGAGCTTCACGCCCGCTTCGGAGCTGGGCGCGGAGCTGATCGAGCTCGTTCGCCTCGCGGCACGAGCGCTCGGCGGCGAGCCGCACCTCGAGCTGATCGACCCGACGGTGTCCGAGGCCGCCCTGCAGCAGAGAAGCGACACTGCGCAGGACGCCGCGGCGGACCTCGCCGCCCGCTCGGTAGTGTTTTGACGTGGCCAGCGTGAGCGAGACGATCCAGGTCGACGGCATTCGCTGCGAGCGTTGCGTGCTGCGCCTCGCAAAGACTCTGGAGGGTGCCGAGGGGTTGGAGTCTGCGAACGCGACCCTGATGGGGCAGGTGCAGCTCTCCTACGACGACGAGCGCACCACTCGGGGTGCGCTCGTCGATCTGATGGCGCGCGGCGGCTTCCGCGAGCAGCAGCTCGTCTAGGGCTGGACGCCCGCCTATGCGCCGGCGGTCTCGGCGCTCTCGAGCCCCTCCGGGTCGGAGTCGGCCTCGAACGGCACCTCGACGCCGTAGTGCAGGTTGACCGACTCGCAGTCCCAGTTCTCGAGGTCGATCTTGGGCGAGCCCGAGATCACGTCCTTCGTCACGGTTGCCCGCAGTACTCCGTCGTGCTCGTGCAGGAACGATCGCGGGACTGCGTACTTCGCCTTGAACACGTGCCCCATCTCGATGATCACGCAGTCGTCTCGCTCGGCAATCACGGCGCCGAGCTTGTGGTCGTCGCTGGTGACGATCTCCTGGCCTTCCATGAAACCCCCCGTTTGCTCTGGAGTTCGCATGCCCACGGAAACCGATTCCGACACCGGGAATCTCACGGGAAGGGCGGGCGTTGAAGCAGTTGCTAGGGTGGCCGCCGGATGAGCGAGAGCGCTCCGACGACGGATGACATCCGCAGGCTCGCGCAGGAAGCGCGGGCCCGTGTCCGCTTCGAGGAGGAGGCGCTCGAGTTGAGCGATCAGGTCTACCGCGTTGCCCGTCGCCTGGTCGGCTCCCGCGAGGAAGCCGAGGATCTCGTGCAGCAGACGTACGAGCGCGCGTTTCGCGCGTGGCGGCAGTACACGCCCGGGACGAACCTCCGCGCCTGGCTGCTGCGCATCCTGACGAACCTCAATATCGACCGTGGGCGCCGCCAGCAGCGGTCGCCTCAGACGACGTCGCTCGACACGGAGGCCGGTGATTACTTCCTCTACAACAAGCTCGAGTCGCAGGTGCCGGAGGAGAACCCCGACGAGGAGCGCGTGCTCGATCGCCTCTCACAGGACTCAGTCGTCGAGGCGCTCGCGGACGTGCCGCACGACTTCCGCGATGTGATCGTGCTGGTGGACATCGGCGAGTTCTCGTACGCCGACGCCGCTCAGATCCTGGACATCCCGATCGGCACCGTGATGTCGCGCTTGCACCGTGGCAGGCGTATCCTCAAGAAGAACCTTGCCGACTCGGCGGTGGCGACTTGATCGACTGGTGCGACAAGTGCGAGGAGATGATGCAGCCGTATCTCGACGGTGCGCTCTCGGACGCAGAGGTCGCCGAGGCGCAGAAGCACCTTGCGGGGTGCAGCTGGTGCGCCAAGCGCTACCACTTCGAGGAGCGCCTGCGGCGGTACGTACGGGTCGCTGTCAGCGAGCCGATGTCGCCCGAGCTGAAGACGAAGCTGGCGGCGTTGCGCACGCCGCTCCTCTAGCGGTAGTCGACGTCTAGCGGTAGTCGACGTCGCCCGGCGGCGCCAGGTCGGAGCAGTCGACGAGGACGGCGTCGAGGGCGCGGCCACCCTCGTCGGGCACAGACGACCAGGCTGCGCGGGCGAGCAGGACCGGGTGGCTGCGGCTGCCGTCGTAGCTCGCGGCGAGCACCGCGGCGTCGTCGCGGTGGGCGAGCAGCCG
>JALYLO010000526.1 GCA_030774175.1 Actinomycetota bacterium | reverse complement strand
CCGTTCCGCCGCACCGAGCGCGGCTACGACTCGCAGGACCTCGAGCTCGACATCTGGGTGGCCGCCGACGGCCTGTGGGAGTGGAAGGACGCCGACGTGCTCGACGAGCGCATCCGCGAAGGCCGCTACACGAGGGAGCAGGTCGCCGCGACGTGGGTGGAGGGCAGACGCGTCGTCGCCGAGCTGGAGGCCGGCCGGCGGTGGTGGGACGACGCGTGGGCGTCGTGGACGCCACCCGCACGCGTGGCCGCTGCATCCGCGACGATCGCGGAGTGAGCGCGCTTCCGCGCACCGGGCCAACGCTCGCCGGCTTCCTCGCCCTCGGCCTCTTCTGGGGCGCATGGGCCGCCGTGCTCCCGAGCGTGCAGCACGCCACCGGCACGTCGAAGGGCGCGCTCGGAGTCGCGATGCTCTTCGTCAGCGCCTGCTCGATTCCCGCGATGTTCCTCGTCGCGCCGCGCGCGATCGACCGGTTCGGCGCACGCGCCGTCGCGATCGGCTGCTCGGTGTTCGCCGTCGCAGCGACACTGCCCGGGCTCGCGACCTCCCTGCCCGCGCTCGTGCTCGCCCTGTCGGCGTGTGGGATCGGCACGGGCCTCGTCGACGTCTCGATCAACGCGAACGTCGGCCGCATCGAGACCGCGACCGGACGGCGGCTGCAGCCGCTCGCGCACGGCACCTATTCGGTGGGTGTGCTCGTGGGCGCGGTCGGTGCCGGGCTCGCGCGCAGCGCGGGCGCGGGCCGCGAGCCGATCCTCCTCGCCGTCTCCGTCTGCATCGCGCTCGTCGCGATCACCGTTTCGGGCGATCGAGCCCCCGTCCACGCGGAGCCGAGCGGCGTCCGGCTCGCGCGCGGGCTCGTGCTGATCGGCGCCGTCGGGGCGGTCGCGTTCGTCGTCGAGGGCGGCATCGAGAGCTGGAGCGCCCTCTTTCTCGAGCGGCAGCTCCACGCGCACCCGGCGGTCAGCGGCCTCGGGCCCGGGATCTTCGGAGGCTCGATGGCACTCGGGCGCTTCTTCGGGCAGGCGGCCGGCCGCTTCTCCGACCGCACGCTGCTCGGCGGCGGGGCGGTCCTCGCCTGCATCGGCTGCGCGATCGCGGCAGCGGCGCCCAACGCCCCCGTCGGCCTCGTCGGCTTCGCCCTCGGCGGCGCGGGCATCTCGCTGAACGCGCCGATCGTGTTCGGCTTCGCCGGCCGCCGGCCGAACGCGGGCTCCGCCGTCGCAACGGTGACGGCGATCGGCTACCTCGGCCTGCTCATCGGGCCGCCGCTCGTCGGCGGCATCGCCCAGGTGACGAACCTGCGGGTCTCGTTCGCGGTGCTGGCCGCGATCGCGGCCGCCGTTGCGACGGCCGCGACCCGCCTTCGGTTCGACTAACCGGCGGCCTCGAAGGAGGGCGCCAGGGCCTCGCTCTCGGCCCGGCGGTGACGCCTGATCCCGAACGCGGCCAGCGAGCCGACCGCGACCACCGCTGCGCCGACGTAGACGGCAGGGGTCATCCCGTCCATGAACGAGGTGCCGCTGCCGTAGCCGCCGTAATGCGAGAAGACCGACGCGAGCACCGCAACGCCGAACACGCCGCCCAGCTCGCGCACGGCACTGTTGGCACCCGACGCCTGCCCCTCCTCTTCGCGCTTCACCGAGGAGAGGACGACGTTCGCGACCGGGGCGAAGAAGAGCGCCATGCCCGCGCCCGAGAGCACGAATGGAATCACCAGCGAGCTGTAAGGCGTGGTCGGCGTCGAAACCGCTGCGATCCACGCAAGGCCCGCCGCCTGCAGCGCGAGGCCGAGGCCCATCAGCTTCTCGCCGCCGACCTTGTCGGAGAGCGCGCCGGCGATCGGGGCGACGAAGATCGGCATCGCGGTCCACGGCAGGATCCGCAGGCCGGACTGGAGCGGCGAGTAGCCCTGAACGGTCTGGAAGAACTGCGCGAGCAGGAAGATCGAGCCGAACATCCCGAAGAACATGAAGAGGCTCGAGATGTTCGCGAGCGCGAACGTGCGGTTGCGGAAGAAGCGCATCGGCAGCATCGGGGTCTCGGTGCGCAACTCCCACCAGACGAAGGCGACGAGCACCGCGAAGCCGGCGACGAGCGCGCCGACGATCTCGATCGAGGCCCAGCCGACCGAGTTGCCGCGCACGAGCCCCCACACGATCCCGAAGAGACCCGCGCTCGCGAGGCCGAGGCCGGGCAGGTCGAGGCGCGTCGCCGGCCCGTGAGTCTCGGCGAGGCGCGACCACGCGAGCGGCGCGAGCACGACGCCGATCGGGACGTTGAGCCAGAAGATCCAGTGCCACGAGATGCCGCTGACGACGGCGCCGCCGACGAGCGGCCCGAGCGCGACGGCGAGCCCGCTGATGCCGCCCCACGCGCCGAGCGCGAGCCCGCGCCGCTCCGCGGGGACGGCCGCGGAGAGGATCGTCAGGGTGAGGGGCATGACGATCGCGCCGCCGAGGCCCTGTACCGCGCGCGCCGCGTCGAGCGCGCCGATCGACGGCGCGAGCGCGGCCGCAGCAGACGCGAGCGTGAAGATCACGAGTCCGATCGTGAAGAGCCGGCGGCGCCCGAAGCGGTCGCCGAGCGCGGCGCCCGTCAGAAGCAGCACCGCGAAGGTGAGGGTGTACGCGTTGACCGTCCACTCGAGGCCGCTGAGGCCGGAGTGCAGGTCGAGCCGGATCACCGGCAGCGCCGTCGTCACGACGAGGTTGTCGAGCGTGACCATGAAGAGCGCGAGTGAGGTGATCGCGAACGTCCACCACAGGTTCCGTTTGTAAGCCATCACTTACCTCCTGACGAAAAAAAGGGCTAGCCCTCGGCTGTGCAGCCCTCGAGCAGGCGCACCGCCCAGGGCTCGGTCGGGTTGGAGAGCTGCATCGAGGAGAGCACGTTCATCAGCATCCCCTTGGCGAAGAAGCTCGAGATCGTCTTGGGATCGGCCCCGGAGACGCGTTCCACATAGGTGACGAGGTCGCCGTAGCCGTTCTGGACGACGGCGCAGACCTCCGGGTCGGCGCAGGCCGCGTAGGCCTGCATCTGGGCCCGCAGGTACGTCCGGTCGCCCTGGAGCAGCTGGCCATAGGCCTCGCCGATCGCGTGGAGGGCCTCCTCGCCCCGCTTGCCCTCCGCGGCGCGCTGGAAGACCTCCAGCGTCTGGCGGAAGCAGCGGGCCGTGACCGCGACGTACAGGTCCTTCTTGGTGCCGAAGAGGCGGAAGACGTAGGGCTGGGAGATGCCGGCGCGGCGGGCGATCTCGTCCGTCGAGGCACCGTGCAGTCCCTGCTCCGCGAAGACGGCCATGGCGGCATCGAGGATCTCCTCCCGCCG
>JALYLO010000525.1 GCA_030774175.1 Actinomycetota bacterium | reverse complement strand
GCCGTGACCGCCCCACGCTCCGTGACCCTGGGCTAGGCCGGGACGAGCTCGCGCTCTGCGCGGAACCAGTTCTCGATCGGGTCTCCGCCCGACTCGAGAGCGATGTAGTACGCACGCGTCGCCACGTGATCCCACGTCAGCTCAATCGGCTGCGCGGCCTCCGTCTGCTTCGTGCGGCGAGCGGTGACGGTCTTCTTGGCGGCCGGCTTCGCAGCCGCTGCGCCCTCGGCGGTCTTCTTCGCCATTGCTGATTCCCTTTCGGTTGGTACGGACGTTTCCCCGACCCCTTCGGGCGGGCGAGCGCGACTCCTCCTACGCGGCGGCTCGAGCCGAGCCGCGCTCCTCGCTCGGCGGCGAAACCGCGTCGCCGGGCTGCATCCGAGTCCTCAAGGGCACCTCGCGGAGCAGCCACGTGAGCGCGAACGCCACGAGCGAGACAACGCCTGCCACGAGGAACACCGGGTGCAGCGAGGCCGCGACCGCGTCGGCGAACGCGCGGTGGGCGGGCGGCGGCAGGCGCCGGATCCCGGCCGGGTTGATCACATTCGGGATGTGCACGCCGCTCGGGAGCCGCTGGGCGAGCTCGGCGTGCAGGCGGCTTGCGAAGATCGTTCCGAACAGCGCGACGCCGATCGAGCCGCCGATCTGGCGGAACATCGTCGAGCCGCTCGTCGCGACGCCCAGAACCGAGTGGTCGACCGAGTTCTGCACCGCGAGCACGAGGACCTGCATCACCATCCCGAGGCCGAGCCCGAGGACGGCCGCATCGAGTGCAGCCACCCAGATGCTCGTGTCCGCCTCGATCCGCGAGAGCAGGAACATCGAGACGGCCACGATCGCCGTGCCGGCGATCGGGAAGGCGCGATAGCGTCCGAGCCGCGAGATCAGCTGGCCGCTCAGGATCGACGTGACCAGCACGCCGGCCATCAGCGGCGTCAACTGCAGGCCCGAACGTGTCGGGCTCGAGCCCTTCGTGACCTGGAGGTAGAGCGGCAGGTACGTGATCGCGCCGAAGAGGGAGAAGCCGACGATGAACCCGACGGCACTCGTGACCGAGAACGTGCGGTTGCGAAAGAGGGAGAGCGGCAGGATCGGCTCCGCCGCGCGGCTCTCAACGAGCAGGAAGAGCGGCAGGAGCACCACACTGAGCGAGACCAGGAGGACGATCTGCGGCGACCCCCAGGCCCACGTCGTGCCGCCCAGGCTGGTGAAGAGGACGATCGAGGCGAGCGTCCCCGCAAGCAGCGCGGCGCCGAGGTAGTCCATCGCGTGGCGCTGCCTGTCGACGCGCGCATGGAAGGCGAGACCGATCACTGCGAGCGCAACGGCACCGACCGGGAGGTTCACGTAGAAGATCCAGCGCCAGGAGAGGTTGTCGACGAAGAAACCGCCGAGCAGCGGCCCGACCACGGTCGAGAAGCCGAAGACGGCGCCGAAGTAGCCCTGATACTTGCCGCGCTCACGCGGCTGGATCACATCGCCGATGACGGCGAACGTGACGACGATCAGTCCGCCGGCCCCGAGGCCCTGCAGCGTCCGGAAGCCGATCAGCTCGGCCATGTTCTGGCTGAGCCCGCAGAGCGCCGAGCCGACGAGGAAGAGGACGATCGCCACCTGCAGCACGAGCTTGCGCCCATAGAGGTCGCCGAGCTTGCCGTACAGCGGACCGGCGATCGTCGCACTCAGCAGATACGCGGTCACGACCCACGAGAGGTGCGAGATCCCGCCCAGGTCGCCGACGATCGTCGGCAGAGCGGTCGAGACGATCGTCTGGTCGAGCGAGGCGAGCAGCAGCACCAGCATCAGCGCCAGGAAGATCAGGCGAAGGCGCGGCTGCGGCTGGACGGCTGCTTGCTCCATCCGCCGAGAATAGCAACACCACGCAACTATTGCTCCGTGCAACAATAGGCGGATGCGGAACGAGCCCGACCCCACGCTGCGCGTGCTCGACGAGCTCGGCCGCGTCATCCGCCAGCTGACCCGGATCAGCGGCGGCCCGGACGAGGGGCCGGCGATGACTTCGACGCAGCGGCTCGCCCTGTTCGAGCTGGTGGAAGAAGGGCCGATGCGGCTGAACGACCTGGCAGCGCGGATGGGCTCGTCCGCCCCGACCGCGAGCCGCGCGGTCGACGCGCTCGCCGAGGCGGGGCTGATCGAGCGGCTCACCGACGCCACCGACCGGCGGGCACTCCGGATCGAGCTGACCGCGGAGGGGCGCGCGCGCGTCGCGCGGCGCAAGGCACGGATCGTCGAAGCCTTCCGGCCGGCGGCTGCCGCCATGCCGGAAGCCGACCGTGAGCGGCTCGCCGAGTTGCTCGCCCGCCTCGCAGACGCGCTCTCCGACTAGGTGCACAAGGCTCGGTCACCCGTCGCGGTGCTTCAGCGCTGATTCCTCGACCTGCGCTTGGGCGAGCGTCAGCGAGCCCGCACAGACGCGGTGCCTGAGGTCGTTCTCGATCCGGTCGACCGCCGCGGCGCGCGGGTACGGCTCGGGCCAGAGGTTGCGAGCATCGCTCGGGTCGCCGCCGAGCTCGAGGCTGATCAGGTGGTCCTCCTGGTAGTCGCCAGGCGGGCCGCGGAGGCCGTACTGCCGGAGCCCCCGGCGCTTGAGGTCGTTCGTGTAGGAGACCGGAGGGCGCACGGTGCGCGTCCAGCCCTCGAGGCAGATCGTGCTACGGATCGTCGCCTGCGTCACGTCCGGGTTGAGCACGCCGGGCGTGAGCGACCAGCTCGCTCGCACGACCCGAGCCGGAGCGCCTCCTGAGCAGCGGGGTAGCGCGACCACGACGGCAGCCGCGGCGAGCGCCAGCAGTACGAGCTCGACGAGCGAGAGACGCATTCCGTTCACGGTACGAACCGACGCGCGCGCCGCAAGTGTCCGTTGGCGAGCTGGCGCGCATTTGTTGCGCTCTTGTCACCTTGAGAGTCGACCCAGTTTCACCTCGAGCCGCTAGCTCGAGTCCCCGGCAAGCGCCCAGACGGCGACTGCGATCCACGGCACCCCGATCACGTCGGTTTGCAGGCCGAGGAGCAGCACCGCCGCGAACGCCGCGCCGAGCCAGGGACGCCGCACGAGCAGGCT
Source organism: Actinomycetota bacterium (assembly GCA_030774175.1). The sequence continues at coordinate 8,398 of JALYLO010000525.1, read as the reverse complement.
GCGCAGGACGAAGAGCGACCAGGCGACGAACGCGAGCGCGCCGAGGAGGCCCGCCTCGACCCCCAGTTCGGTGTAGGTCGACTCCCCCGCCTTCACCTCGACATGCGTGCGTGCGGCGGTAACACCCGCGTTGCCGAGGCCGTAGCCCCACGGGTGGTGCACCACCGTGCGCACGCCGGCGCGCAGGCTCGCGAGGTGCTCGCTCGTGGACGACTCGTTCGCGCTCGTCGGGTCGTGCGAGGCGCCGGGGTGCTGTCTCGCGATCCGCTCCTGGATCGCCAACTCGGCCGCCGTGAAGTGCGTCCGCGGCGCGAAGTGGTCGTAGCCCTTTACGAACGCGACGCCGAGCACCGCGACGGCGACCGCGAGCGCGATTGGCAGAGGGCGCCGGCGCACGGCGGCGAGCACGAGCAGACCGACGACGAGCGCGAGCAGCGCCGAGCGCGCGTGCGTCCAGAGCAGCGCCGCGAACAGCAGCAGCGCGAGCGGCGGGCCCCAGCGCCGGCGGATGGGGATGAAGAAGAGTGCGACGACGAGCAGGTAGGCGGTCGCGAGCGGCGAGAGGAACGTCGAGGTGAGCCGGCGGAAGACGACGCCGTTCCCCGCGTTGTAGACGAAGTTCTCGGGGAGGCCTGAGAGCCCCTTGTAGGTGAGCCCGAGCTGGTCGCCGAACCACCCGGCCGAGCCACGCCACCAGGACAGGGGGACGAGGTAGGCGTCTACGAGCCCGTACGCGGCGACACCGGCCGCAACGGCGAGCGTCGTGTGACAGAGGCGGCTGCGCTCCCGCTCGGTCAGGTCGAGCCCGCGCCCGAGAAGGTAGGCGCCGACCGGCAGCAGGTCATGGCGGGCGCCATAGAGGACGCCTTTGTGCGTCGCCCCGCCGCCGAGCCACGACTGTGGCAGCACCCCGTAAAGCACGACGAGCGCACCGAACGCGAGCGCGAGCCAGTCGGCCGGGGAGGCCTTGAAGGGCAGGCCGCGCCGAGCGGAGACGACAAGCGCGAGCGCGCCGATGAGCAGCACATCCTTCCACGCAGCGACGACCGTCAGTGCCGCGCCGCGCAACCCGGCGCGCCACAGCAGCGACATGACGAGGTTGTGCAGCGCGAGGCCGACGATCAGGGCGTGCAGCGCCCAGACCGGCCGGCGGAGCGTCACTCGGGCCCGACCGCGATCAGCGTCATCCCGGTGTTGAGTACACGCACCCTGTAAGGAAAGAGCGACGCGAGCTGCTTCGGGCCGAGCGGGTCGAGCACGTCGCGGAACCCGCGTGCGTGCACGATTCGCTCGCGCGCGGACGGCGGCAGCCAGTGCGCGAGCGGCACAAGCGTGTGCACCTCGAGCGGGAAGAACCTGTTCGGCGTCGTCACGAACACGCGGTGCGCGACGCGGCAGAGCTCGTGCACGAAACGCCGCTGCCCGTCGCGTCCGCCGGCGACATGCTCGATCACCGCGTTCGAAAATCCGAGGTCGAACTCACCGTCGGCGAACGGCAGCTCCCGGCCGTCGGCGCGCACGGCGCGCACCGAAGGGAACGCAGCGGCGAACCGGTCGAGCTCGGTGTGACCGACCGCAGTGATCTGCCCCGGCCACGGGTAGAGCGCCTCGAAGAAGTTGTCGGTCGCGCCGTCGCCGAAGGGCGCATCGGTGACCCCGACGTCGACCACCGTCGTCTCGGGGCCGGGTTCGAACAGCTCCAGGAACCGCTCCAGCTTCCGCTCGCGGCTTCGCATCGAGACCCGCGATGCGACTCGGCGCAGCATCGGCCGAGCGTATCCCCAGCAGCGGAGCGCATCCGTAGTATCGAGCAGGTGCCCGTCCGCGCCGAGCTCCGCCCCAAAGGGCCCTACTCCCTGCGGGTGTCGGGTCGGCTCGCCTCGGATGCGACCCGAGTCGTCGTCGACGGAACCCTCCGCGCGACGATCCGCGTCGACGGCCGGCTCGAACGGGTTCAGGCGGCTCAGCGGGCCGACGGGACGATCGCCGTCGCGGCCGACAGCGACGCCGGCATCGACCACGTCCGCTTCGTGCTCGGGCTCGACGACGACCATTCTGAGTTCGTGCGCCGTTTCGCCGCCGACCCGTTGCTCGGCGAGACGCTGCGCCGCGTGCGCGGCCTACGACCCGTGCGAACAGCCACCGTCGCGCAGTCGCTCCTGCGCGCCGTCGCCGGGCAGTTGATCCTCGCCAGCCGCGCCCGGCAGATCGAGCGCACGGTGATCCGGCGGGCGACGCCGGCGCTCGACGGCTTGCACGCGGCGCCTACCTGCGACGACCTCGCGCGCTTCTCCCCGGCGCAGCTGGGCGCCCTCGGCCTCGGTGCGCGGCGGGCCTCCGCGTTGATCCGGCTCTGCCGCTCACTCGACCTGGAGACGCTCAAGGCGCATCCGACCGCGGCGGTCGCGCTGCGGCTCGAGCGCGAACGCGGCCTGGGCCCCTGGTCGGTCGGCGTCATCTGCCTCGAAGGGCTCGGCCGCTACGAACGAGGTCTCGCGCGCGACCTCGGGCTCGTGAAGCTCGCGTCCGCCCTCTGGGGCCGCGCCGTCGAAGCGGCGGAGGCCGACGAGCTGCTCGTCCCCTACGGCGAATGGGCCGGCCTCGCGAGCGTCTACCTGCTCGCGGGCTTCGGGCGCGGTCTCGTACCGCTTGCCGCGTGAGCGCGCGGCAACCTGACCTCCACGTCCTGGACGAGCCCGCCGCGGCGGTGGGGAAGCTGCTCGCCGAGCAGGCGAGCCGAGGCGGGTCGATCGTCCTCACCGGTGGGTCGACACCGGGCCCAGCCTACGAACGGGCCGCCGGCCTCCAGCCCGACTGGGGACGGGTGACGCTCTGGTGGGGCGACGAGCGGTGCGTGCCGGCGGACGACGAACGCTCGAACTACCGGCTCGCGCAGGAGACACTGCTCGAACGCCTCGACGTGGCGCCCGGCGAGGTCCACCGGATCCGGGGCGAGCTCCCGGCGGCCGAGGCCGCAGACGAGCTCGACGCCGCGCTCGAAGGAATCGTGCTCGACCTGCTGCTGCTCGGCCTCGGCCCCGACGGGCACATGGCCTCACTCTTCCCCGGCTCGCCGCAGCTCGGAGTGCTCGACCGGCGCGCGACGAGCGGGCCGCCGGGCCTCGAGCCTTTCGTCGACCGCGTCACCATGACCCTGCCGGAGATCCGCTCGGCCCGACGCATCGTCTTCCTCGTCACCGGCGCGGAGAAAGCCGACGCTGTGGCCTGCGCATTTGCAACGGAACCGAGCCTGCACGTGCCCGCCAGCCTGGCCCGATTCGCACCAGTTGACGTCCAGGTCTTCCTTGACGAGGCCGCAGCGTCCAAACTACCCGGCAGATGAGCTCACCCGAGAGCAAGGTCGCAATCCGGGACGTCCTTCAGATCGAGCGGCCCGAGCAGCTGAAGGCGCTCGGGCACCCGCTCCGGCTGAAGGTTCTCCAGGCGCTCGGCGAGTCCGACCGGGCGCTCACGAACCGCGAGCTCGCGGGCCGGCTGTCGGTCGACCCGGGCCACCTGCACTTCCACGTGCGCATGCTCCACCGCGCGGGGCTGATCGAGCTCGCGGCGGTCGACGGACGCGAGAAGCCGTACCGTCCGGTCGCGAAGCACTTCAAGGTCGGGCCGGAGATCCGCGCCACTGGGCTCGCCAGCGAGCTTCAGGGGGCGCAGCTGCACGAGCTGCAACGGGGGTTCGACCTCTTCGCGTCGCAGGGTGAGTTCCGCAGCGCCCAGGTGCACACGAAGCTGAACGTCGAGACGGTACGCACGCTGCTGAACGAGCTCGTCGAGCGGCTCGCGGCGATCGAGGACGAGTCGCAGCCGTTGCAGACGATCACGGTCGCGTTCCACCCGGCGATCGAACAGGGCGAGACCGACTAGCGGACAGGCAGGACCGGCGAAGCCGGCAGCGGCTCCTCGAAGCCGCGGCGGCGCGCCAGGTCGCGCAGCACGAGCGCCGTGTCGGCGACGGGTACCTCCTCGAGGTACTCCTCGCGCGTCTCGAACGAGGTGACCACCGACTCGACCGCCTCGATGTACCCGAGGAGGTCGTTCCCGGCGATGCAGGCGAGCGCGTCGGCGACGTCGTGCGGGAAGTCGTCGCGCTCACGCAGCGACTCGGCAACGTGGCGCGCCTCGGTCCAGCGGCCGAGTGCAAGGAGCGCCAGCGTCCCGCCGTAGCGGCCGATCGGCGACTCCGCGGTCGCCGACCCCACCTCGAGCGCCCAGCGGGCGAGTTCCTCGACTCCGTCCTCGTCGCCCGCAAGGAGCGCCGCCTTCAGCGCGCCGATCGGGCGGCCCCACGACTCGCCGCCCTCTCCGGCGTCCCAGCTCTCGCGCCAGCGGGCGGCCGCCAGCCGCAGCCACTGGGGCGCCTCGGGGTCGCCGGCCATGAGCAACGCGAGCCCGGCGGCGTACGCGGTGTTGCCGCGGCGGACGAGGGCCCGCTCGTCCACCTCTCCGTGCGTCTCCGCATAACGGGATTGCCGTGCTTCGGCGAGGGGAATCCAATCCACCGGGCTACGTTGTACTAGAGCGAGATGGATGCCCGCTTTCACGGACTGACGTTCCTCACCGACCCCGGCCGGGTCTTCACTCCGCGCGCCGCGACGGAGGCGCTTGTCGACGCCGCGCTCGAGCGGATCGGCGACGCAACCGCCCGCGTCGCGGACATTGGCACCGGCTCCGGCGTGATCGCCGTCACGCTCGCGCTGCGGGCCCCACAGATCGAGATCTGGGCGAGCGACACGTGTGCGCGCGCGCTCGAGACCGCCTCGCTGAACGCCGACCGGCTCGGCGCGCAGGTGCACCTCGTGAAGGGAGACCTGCTGGACGGGCTGCCGCGCGACCTCGACCTGATCGTCGCGAACCTTCCGTACCTCGCGCCGGACGCACCGGGCTACGAGGACGAGCCGGTGAGCGCGGTCTTCTCGGAGGGCGACGGGCTCGACCACTACCGGCGGCTGATCGCGGGCGCTGCTGACCACCTGATCGCCGACGGAGGCCTCGTGTTGCAGTTCCGCGGCGACGTGCTCGAGGCGGAGCGGAGCGAGCTGCCCTGGCTGCGCTCACGGCTCGAGGCGCTCGTCCCGACGGCGGCCTAGCAAGGCATCGACCCTGGTCCGTTCGACGTAGCGCGGCCGCAGGCGCTCGCGCAGCGTGCGCTCGAACTCCTCGCGGCGATCGCCGACCCGCTCGGGCGAGGCGTACGACGTCGAGTAGGCGAACCCGATCAGCTCGTCGACCGTCCACACGCGCTCGACCTCGACCGAGAACTCGACGACGTCGCAGAACGGCGACGCCGCGAGCGCCCGTGCATACCCGACGAAGGGCTGCTTCATCGCCGGCCGCTCGCCGAAGAGCTCGCGCGTGACCTCCAGCGCCACCCTCATCGCCTCGCTCTGCCCGAGCGTGTCGCCGACGAGGGCGACCTGACGCGTCATCCGGGCGAGCCGCTCCAGCACGAGCGGCCCGTCGAGCCAGTGGAGCGCACGCCCGATCGTGGCGAGCCGAAACGTGCCCCAGCTCTCGTCCACATCCTCGGCGCGTGCGAGCACCTTGCGCACATTCGGCGGGCCGGCGAGCTCCGCGAGCATCTCCCGCTCGGAGTCGACGGCGACGACCTCTTCGACCCAGGCGGCGAGCGGGATCGCAAGCTGCCCGGTGCCGCAGCAGAGATCGAGCAGGCGGCCGGTCCCGTCCAGCCCGGCGTGCTCGACGAGCGGTCGCAGCAGCTCGTCGGGGTAGCCGGGCCGGTAGCGGGCGTAGTAGCGCGCTGCGCCCCGAAAGAGCATTTCGTCCGGCACAGTTTCGTCAGGCACGGTGCGGTTCTACCCCACCAGCCGCGCATTCGGCTATTCTCCGCCTTGCACCGCCGCAAACGGCGACTTCAGCGGGTGCAACCTTTGAGGAAGCGGCAGGACAGACGCTGTCGCACGCATTGTCAGAAACGATTACGCACTCTCCGACTGATTCGGAGGAAGCGGCGGCCATTCGGGCCGACGCCCTCCGGGCCGAAGCCTGGGCCGGCGAGCCCTTCGTCCGCAGCGACGAGGATCCGCACGCCGTGCTGGCGCCGGGCACCGCACGCAGGCGGGCGCTCGACGACGCCCTCGCGGAGATCGCCGCGGGCCACAAGGAGCCGTCGGCGGACTGGAAGGTGCTCTACGCGCTCCTGCTCGGCCTCGAGCGCGTCCTCTCCGAAAAGCCTCCGCACCTCGCCTCGGGAACCGAGCTGCGCCGCCACCAGGTCGACGCACTCGCCGGGATGCTCACGGAGCTGATCGCCGCCGCGCAGAAGCCGGCAAACGGCAACGGCAACGGGCACGCAGAGGAGCCGCCGGAGGAAGACGAGGAGCTGGACGACGAGCTCGGCCCAGTCCCGGCGGGGGAGGACGACGAGCCGGAGGAGGAGGCCGTCGCCGACGACGAGGGCGCGGTCCGCCGCTACCGCTTCCGCCATCCGACGGCTTCGGGCAAGACGATCGCAGCCGCCGGGTTCGTCGAGGCCGCGCGCACCGAAGGGATCCTGATCCTGACCCACCGCCGGCTGCTCGTCGACCAGTTCCGCCGCGAGCTGACCGAGCACGGATACGGCGACCGGTTCGCCGGCGCGGTGCTCGCAGGCCACACGGCGAAGCGAGCGTCGAATCCGATCACGATCCAGACCTACGCCTGGTTCGCGCGTCACGTGACCGAGATCGCGCGGGGCGCCTACCAACTGGTGATCTGCGACGAGGCGCACACGGCGCTCGGCGAGAAGACCTCAGCTGCGATCCGCAGCCTCTCCGGGCCCGTGTACATCGGGATGACGGCGACCGAGGAGCTGATCGCGAAGCAGGTCTCCGACGTCTTCCCGGCGTCGGTCGACGACCTGCCACTCGCGGACGCTGCGCGGCGCGGGCTGATCGCTCCGCTCCGCTGCCTGCGCGTCCCGCCGGTCGCCGCGATCAACCAGGTGCCGATCGTCGGCGGCGACTTCGAGGAGCGCGCACTCGCGCAGGCCCTCGACCACGAAGCATTGAACCTCGCCGCGGCAACGCTCTACCGCGAGCGGTTCGGCGACACGCCCGGCATCGTCTACGCCGCCGGCGTCGACCATGCCTACAACCTCGCCACGGCGTTCCGTGCCGCCGGGATCAAGGCCGAGGCGGTATCGGGCCGCACGCCTCCCGTGAAGCTTGCCGAGGTCCTCGCCGCGTACGAGCGGGCGGAGATCGACGTGCTGATCAACGCGATGCTGCTCGCCGAGGGCTGGAACTCGCCGCGCGCGACGATCGTGATGCACCTCGCGCCGACGGCTTCGAAGCGCGTCTACCAGCAGCGGATCGGCCGCATCATGCGCGTCCATACACGCAAGGAAGCGGGCATCGTCGTCGACTTCACGCCGAAGGCGGCGACGCACAACGAACGCGTGGTGTCGCTGCACTCACTGCTCGACGCAGACTTCTACCGCGAGGGCGCCCGCGTCACGCCAGCACCGCGGCGGAGGATGCAGCGCCGCGCGAGGCGCAAGCTGACCCCCGCGTCGTGGCTCGTGCCGGTGACGCCCGACGTGCTGCGCCGCAAGCTGGTGATCGCACGCGAATGGCAGCGCGTCGACCCGAAGTTCCTCGATCAGGACGAACAGGAGTTCTGGGGTGAGATCGCCGGGCGCCAGCTGCGCTTCGACGAGCGCGCCGCGTTCGTCGAGAAGCTGACCGCACGCGGCGCGTCGAAGCGCGCCATGGAGACATTCCTCGCCACGTGCGCGGCGCAGAACCCGAACCGGCGCCTGCGGCTGATCGCGCTCGCCGACCGTGTCTCGATGAAGGTCGAGCGCGCGGACTTCGACGATCTCGTCACGCTCGTCACGCAGGCGCCGCCGTGGGAGAAGGACCGCGCGGCCGGAGTGCGGATCATGCTGCGCGCGATCGCGGACGGTAAGCCCGACGCGCCGGACCAGATCCTCGCCCGCTGGACGTGGAAGCTCTCGCGCGCCGTGCGGAAGCAACTCGACCGCAAGGCGTCGCAGGAGTACCCGGACGCCAAGCGGCTGCTCGGCGCCCTCGCGAACTCGCGCGGGCACCGGCACGAGGAGAACGCGGCGAAGCTCGTGAATGCTGCGCTCGAGATGCCGCGCGAGGTCGGTGCGGCGCTCCTCGCCTCCGCGGAGGGCTACACGCCGCGCGCGACGCAGCTGCTCGAGGCGGCCCGTGAGCGGCTCGGGACGATTCAGGAGGTTGCCGGCTGGATCGCCGACAGCCTGCCGCAGCCCAAGACGGGCCCGGCGCGGTCCCGGCGCAGGCGCCGCCGCAAGAAGAAGCCCGGCGAGGGAACCGGCCAGGCCCAGGGCCAGGTCCAGGCCCAGCCGGCGCAGGCACCGGGCGAGGCGGCAGCGGCAGGCGCCGAGCAGCCC
>JALYLO010000524.1 GCA_030774175.1 Actinomycetota bacterium | reverse complement strand
CGGCGTCAGCCGGCGCAACGCCGCCGCGATCTGCACCCGCTCGTCGGGCACGACCTCCCGCTCGACCTCGTAGCCCTCGGCAAGAAGGAGCGCTTCGAGGAAGTCCCCGCTCTCGTCCGCCCGCTCGCCGCTCGAAACGCCGTCGGAGACCGTGATCACCGCGGCTTTCAGCGGATACTCCGATCGCCTTGAGCGGTTCGACCGGTCGGTTCAGACGGACGCACGGGCAAAGCCCGCACGTCCTGAGGACGGCATCGCAAGCGACGCCTCAACCCTTCGTCTTCTCCAGCAGGCGCACGTCGGAGACGACCATCTCCTTGTCGATCGCCTTCGCCATGTCGTAGACCGTCAGGGCTGCCACGGATGCCGCGACCAGCGCCTCCATCTCGACGCCCGTCTGCGCGGTGGTCTCCGCCGACGCCGTGATCTCGACCAAGCCTTCGCCGACCTCGAGCGTCACGTCGACGTGCGAGAGCGGCAGCGGGTGGCAGAGCGGGATCAGCTCGCTCGTCCGCTTGGCAGCCATGATTCCCGCCAGCTGCGCCGTCGTCAGAGCATCGCCCTTCGGAAGCTCGCGCAGACGGCGCGCCGTCTCGGGCGCCATGTGCACTCGTGCACTTGCGACGGCGCGGCGGCGCGACTCGGGCTTGCCGCCGACGTCGACCATGCGGACACCGCCCGACTCGTCCACGTGCGACAGGTCGCTCATTGGACGACGATCCCGTCTGTCGTGCCTGTGAGGGTGCGGCGGTTCCTTCGGTGACTGCCGGGGGAGGGCCACGGTCGCGAGCCCTGCGAGGGCCAGCATGAGTCGAGCCGCTCCCGGCGGGCCGAGGGTCCAAGACCGGCCTTAGGCACAAGCCCCTGAGAGGGCCAATCAATGAGCGACCGGCCCGGACCCTCGACACCGCGGGAGCAGACAGTCTCGCGAACGAAGGAGGGTTTGTCATGTTCTTTGTCGGAGTTGACTGGGCCGCACGCAGTCACGAGCTCTGCGTCGTCGACGAGAGCGGCCGGATCGTCAGCCGCTTCGGCTTCGCCCACAGCGAGCAGGGGATCAACGAGGCGCTCGTACGCCTGCGAGCGCTCGGCAAGCCGAGCGAGCTGCCGGTCGCGATCGAGCGGACGAGCGGACTGCTGGTCGAGCGGCTGCTCGCGGCCGGCCACCCAGTCGTCCCGATCCATCCGAACGCCTTCGCGGCGGCGCGGCCGCGCTGGGGCGCCGCCGGCGCGAAGTCCGATCCCGGCGATGCCTTCAAGCTCGCCGACTACCTGCGCAGCGATCGCCACCGCCTGCGGCAGCTGCAGACGCCGACGCCGCGCACGCGCGAGCTGCAAGCGCTCTCGCGGATGCGCGACGACCACGTCGAGGCGAAGGTGGCGGCGACCAACCAGTTGGCGGCGCTGCTCGATCAGCACTGGCCGGGCGCCGCAGCGATCTTTGCCCGCCTCGACTCGGTGATCGCGCTCGACTTCCTCGAGCGCTACCCGACGCCAGAGTGCGCCGCCCGCCTGGGCGAGGCTCGACTGGCCGCCTTCCTGCGCCGCTCGAGCTACTGCGGGCGCCGCTCGCCAGGCGAATTGCTCGCGCGGCTGCGCGCGGCGCCCCGCCCGGCCAGCGTGCTCGACAACGCGGTCGTGGCCGAGCTCGTCCGCGCCCAGGTGCGCCTGCTGCGCACGCTGCTCGCGACGATCGCGGACCTCGACCGGGCGCTCGGCGCCGGGCTGCTCGGACACGACAAGGCGGCGGCGCTCGCGCCGCTGCCACGGATCGGCCAGGTCAACCTTGCCCAAATCGTGGCCGAGGTCGGCCCGATACTCGAGCGGGCGCAGACCGTCGAGCAGCTCGCGGCCGAGGTGGGGGCGGCGCCAGTAACACGAGCCTCCGGCCAGCACCGCTCGGTCTGCTTCCGCTACGCCGCCAACAGCAAGGCACGCAAAGCGCTCGCCACCTTCGCCGACAACTCCCGCCACGCCTCCCCCCGGGCGCAGGACATCTACCAGCGAGCCCGAGCTCGCGGCTGCCGGCACCCACACGCAATCAGGATCCTGATGCGCGCCTGGCTGCGCGTGATCTGGGCCTGCTGGCACTCGGGCGAGCCCTACGACATCGGGCGACACCAAGGCGCGCGCCGGCTCTCGATCGAAGGAGGGTTGACTTAGGCAACTCATGCGGCCAGGTGCGCGAGCAGCGCGTCGTTGAACTCGGCGGCCCGCTCGACGTTGGCGAGGTGGCGCGCGCGGTCGATGACGACCAGGCTTGCGCGGTCGATCTCGCCTGCGATCGCCTCGAGCTCAGCGGGTGGGGTGGACGGGTCGTCCGCGGCCGCGATGGCGAGCGCCGGTGCGCGGACGGCCCCGAGCTTGCCGCGTGTGTCCCACGCGCCGAGCGCTTCGCAACAGCGTGCATATCCCTCTGCCGGCGTCGAGACGAGCATCTCGCGGTAGCGTCGCACGTCGGGGAACTCCGGCGTGAACCAGCGCTCGAGCACCACGTCTGCGACTGCCTCGACGCCGCCGCGTCTCACCGCCGCGATCCGCTCCTCCCAGAACTCCGGAGTCGCGAAGCGCATCGACGTGCAGCAGAGCACGAGCCGGTCGAGCCTGTCCGGGGCGATGAGCGCGAGCTGCATCCCGACCGCTCCGCCGAGCGAAAGGCCGCAGAAGGAGACGCGCTCTAGGCCGAGCTCGTCCAGGAGGGCGATCACGTCGCGCGCGAACCCTTCGATCGTCCGCGTCTCGGGCAACGGCGAGCCGTCGTGGCCGGGCTGGTCGTAGCGGAGGACACGGAAGCTCCCGGCGAGCGCCGGCGGCTGCGGCTCCCACATCTCGAGCG
>JALYLO010000523.1 GCA_030774175.1 Actinomycetota bacterium | reverse complement strand
TCCTTGCGCTCGCCCTCGCATTCGATGTCGGGCTGCTCGGGTACTTCAAGTACACCAACTTCTTCCTGAGCTCGGTCGACAACGCGATCGGCACGTCGTGGATCGCGCACGTCACCTTGCCGGTCGGGATCTCGTTCTACACCTTCATGGCGATCTCGTACGTGATGGACACGTATCGCCGCGAGCTCGTCCCCACGTCGTTCGCGCGCTTCGCGGTCTTCCAGGCGTTCTTTCCGCACCTCGTCGCCGGCCCGATCGTCCGCGCGAGCGAACTGTTGCCGCAGCTCGAGCGGCCGCGCGACCCGCGCAAGGTCGACAACGCGCGCGCGTTCTTGCTGATCCTCAGCGGCCTCTTCCTGAAGGTCGTTATCGCCAACCATCTCGCGACGCACATCGTCGACGACGTATTCGCGGCGCCGAACCGGCACTCCTCGCTCGAGGTGCTCGTCGCCGTCTACGCGTACGCCGTTGAGATCTTCGCCGACTTCTGCGGCTACACGAACATCGCGATCGGCGTCGCGCTGCTGCTCGGCTTCCAGTTCCCGCAGAACTTCAACTCACCGTACACAGCGGTGTCGCTGCAGGACTTCTGGCGCCGCTGGCACATGACGCTCTCGCGCTGGCTCCGCGACTACCTCTACATACCGCTCGGCGGAAATCGCAAGGGCCGCCTGCTCACGTACCGCAACCTGCTCGCGACGATGCTGCTCGGCGGCCTCTGGCACGGTGCCGCGTGGACGTTCGTCGTCTGGGGCGGGATCCATGGCGTCGGCCTCGCAATCGAGCGAGCATTTGGCATCCGGCCGACGTCGACGCCTGCACGCTGGGCCGGGCGGATCGTGACGTTCCACGTGGTCTGCTTCGGGTGGATCTTCTTCCGCGCCGATTCGTTCGCGCTCGCGGGTCAGATGCTCGCGCGATTGGTCACGGCGTGGGGGAGGCCGTCACCGCTCGTCACGACCTCGGTTCTGCTTGCGATTGCCGTTGGGATCGCCGGCCAGTACGTGCCCCCATCCGCGCTCCGTGCGCTTCTGCGCGGGTTCCACCGCCTGCCCGTGCTGGCGCAGGCCGCGTCGTTTGCAGCCGTCCTGATGGTCGTCAACACGCTCGGCCCCGAAGGGGTCGCGCCCTTCATCTACTTCCGGTTCTAGTGAGAGAGGCTTGATGTTGCCCCGGACCTCCGCCGCGCGCGGCATCGCCGTCCTGGGGCTCGGCCTGGCGTTCGCTGCGCTGCTGAACGCCGAGGGATTGCGCAAGCAGGCCGAGATCCAGCCGCAGGGGTTCGAGCGGCGGCTGGCGCTCCATCTGACCCGCCCGCTCGTGGCGGTCAGCCGCGCGCTGCACCTGACGACGCCGCGCCACGAGCTCCAGGTCGCGATCGGGCGCGAGAGCGAAGACCGGATCGACAGCGCGGTGCACCTCGGGCTCCCGCCCCCCGCGGGCCCGCTGCCGCCGGCGCACCAGACGCGGCACCGGCAGCGCACCCAGCGTCCCAAGCCGCGGTTCACCGCCGCGCACCCGCTGCGCGTCTGGGTCGCCGGCGACTCGCTGGCGCAGGTGCCCGGCGAGGGGGTCGAGCGCCTTTCGCCGTCGCTCGACGTCTTACCGGTCGAGAGCCGTCTATCGACCGGCCTCGCGCGGCCGGATCTCTACAACTGGTACACGCGCTTCCGGGAGGTGGTCGCGAAGCTGCATCCGAAGGTCGCTGTGCTCTCCTTCGGCGCCGACGATGCGCACGGCTACCTCGCCGGCGTCCCGAAGGGGCGCACCGTCGGCCCACTCGGCAGCGCGTCCTGGAGCGCGGAATACCGCCGCCGAGTCGACGGCGTCACGCGCGAGCTCAACGCTGCGGGCGTCTACGTCGTCTGGCTCGGTCTGCCGATCCCCGACGGGCCGGGCTTCAAGAAGAGCTTCCCGATCGTCAACCGCGTCATCGAGGCGGTCGCCGCGGAGCATCCGAAGACATCGACGTTCGTCGACACGTGGCACCTGCTCGACGACGCGCACGGGCGCTACACGCCCTACCTGCGGGTGCACGGCAAGCTGACGCTGATGCGGCTGCCGGACGGCGTGCACTACACGGCTGCCGCAGGCGACCTGATCGCGCAACAGGTACTCGGCCGGTTGCGCAAGCTCTACACCTTTTCCTAAGTGTGACGAAAGCGTGACAATTGCTTCACAGGGTCTACGTCACTCGGCGCTCACGCGAACGCGGATTCTCCGGTCAGCGCACGGCCGATCAGCAGCTTCTGGATCTGGCTCGTGCCTTCGTACAGCGTCGTCACGCGCGCGTCCCGCAGGTACTTGCCGACCGGGAACTCGTCGACGTAGCCGTACCCGCCGTGAGCCTGAACTGCGGCGTTCGCGGCTCTCACCGCGACCTCGCTCGCGAAGTACTTGGCGATCGACGCCTCGACCGTGTACTGCTCGCCGGCGTCGGCCGTCGCAGCCGCGCGCCAGACGAGGAGTCGCGCAGCCTGGGTCTCGACCGCGATGTCGGCGAGCAGTTCCTGCACCAGCTGGAAGCTCGCGACCGCGCGGCCGAACTGCCTGCGCTGCTTCGTGTAGGCGATCGACGCGTCGAGACAGCCCTGTGAGATACCGACGCACCCCGCGCCGAGGGAAATGCGCCCATGGTCGAGCGCCGACATCGCCACCTTGAACCCGCCTCCGAGCTCGCCGAGGCGGTTCTCGTCCGAGACGTGAACGCCATCGAGATGGAGCTCTGCCGTGTCCTGCGCCCGCAGGCCGAGCTTGCCCTTGATCGGGCGCGCCTCGAAGCCGGGCGAGTCGGTCGGCACGATGAAGCACGTGATCCCGCGGGGCCCGGCCTCGCCGGTCCGCGCGAAGACGAGCGCGTAGCTCGCCCAGCTGCCGAGCGTGATGAAGATCTTCTGCCCGCTGATCGCCCAGTCCCCGCCCTCGCGCACCGCGCGGGTCTCGAGGCTGCCGGGGTCGGAGCCCGCGCCCGGCTCGGTCAGCGCGTAGCAGCCAAGCGCCTCGCCGCTCGCGAGCCCGCGCAGGAGGCGCTCCTTTTGCTCGTCCGTGCCCCACCGCGAGACGCTCTTGCCGTAGAGGCCGTTCGAGACCGAGACGATGCCGCGCACGTTGGAGTCGGCGCGGCCGAGCTCCTCGACGACGAGCGCGTAGGAGACCATGTCGAGCGCCATGCCGCCGTAGGGCTCGGGGAGGGCCGCGGCGAGGTACCCGAGCCCGGCGAGCTTGCCGACGATGCCGCGGTCGATCGTCTCGGTGCGGTCCCACTCGCTCGCGTGGGGCGCGATCTCGGCATCGCAGAACGCGCGCGCCGTCTGCCGGATCAGCTGCTGCTCGTCGCTGAGCCTGAAATCCACGGCCGCGATCCTGGCACAAAAAGAAAAACCCGCGGGGCCGGTGGCGCTTTCGTCCACCTCGCCGACCGGCCGTCTCGGGCTTGCGCCTAGGCTCTCCCCATGACCGCGGGCCGGGAAACGACCGTCCGGCGCCTCGCGCCGGGTGACGAGGATCTCGTGCGGAAGCTCGCAACCGACGAGCCGCAGACCGCGCTGCTCGCCGACGACAGCACGATCTTCCTTGCGGCCTTCCAGGGCGGCGAGCCCATCGGCTTCGTGTTCGGCTACGAGCTGCCGCGGCGTCACGGCGCCCCCTCGATCCTCTTTGTCTACGAGGTCGAGGTGCGCTTGGCCTGTCGCGGCCAGGGCGTCGCGACGAAGCTCTTCCTCGAGCTCGAGCGAATCGCCCGCGGGAGCGGCATTCGCGAGGCGTTCGTGCTGACCGAGCCCGACAACGACCCGGCGAACCGACTGTACGCGTCGCTCGGAGGCACGCGGGTCGACGCGGTGATGTGGGACTTCGGCTATGCGTGAGCCCATCCTCGGCCGGGCGACGGTCGTCCGGCCCGCGGCCGACGACGACATCGACCTGCTGGTCGCCTGGTTCGCCGATCCCGAGACGTCGCGCTACTGGGACGACGAGACGTTCTCCCGCGAGGAGCTGCATGCCCGGCTACGCCGAGAGCGCCTCGACGCATGGATCGTCGAGGCAGGCGGTGAGCCCGTTGGCTACCTCCAGTCGTGGTTGGAAGAGGATGAGCCGCTGTGCGGCGGCCTCGACGGGTTTCTCATCCCGGCCGCGCGCGGCCGGGGCCTGATGCCGGACGCGGCGAGGGCGCTCGCGTCGTCACTCCTCGCAGCCGGCTGGGCGCACGTGACGGTCGATCCGTACGCGTGGAACGAGCGGGCGCTCCGCGCCTGGTCGAAGGCGGGGTTCGTCGAGGTGTCGCGCCACGAGCCCGATGCCGAGCACCTGCACGCGTGGGTGCTGATGCGCTCGCGCGCGGCTTCCTAATCGGCGCCGGGATCATCCTCGGCTGACGAGTCCGTGGCCTCCGGGTCAGGGACCGGCGACTCGTCGATCTCTTCGTTCCTGTCGTCCTCCCGCGGGTGATTACTCTTGTCGTCTTCCATGCAGGTCGTACTTCCCGATAGTTCAAAGCTGGAACTTCCCGACGGGGCGAGCGGGCTCGACGCCGCGCGCGCGATCGGGCCGAAGCTCGCGGAACAGGCGGTCCTCATCAAGGCCGACGGCGCCGTGCAGGACCTGCGGGCACCGCTCGCCGACGGCGAGAAGATCCAGATCCTCACGACCCGCGACACGAACGATTCAGATGCGCTGTACGTCCTGCGGCACTCGTCGGCACATCTCCTCGCCGAGGCTGTTCGCCGGCTGTACCCGGGGGTGAAGATCGCGATCGGGCCGCCGATCGAGAACGGCTTCTACTACGACTTCGAGTTCACGGAGCCGATCAGCGACGCCGACCTCGCGCGCATCGAGGACGAAGTGAAGCGCGAGATAAAGGAGGGGCGGACCTGGGAGCGCGAGAAGATCTCGCGCGACGAGGCAAAGGCGCGCTTCAAGGCAGAGGGGGAGGACTACAAGGTCGAGCTCGTCG
>JALYLO010000522.1 GCA_030774175.1 Actinomycetota bacterium | reverse complement strand
TCTCCGCAAGGAACCGCTCATCCACAGCCGGCACGGAGCCAATCATCGCCCTTGTTGCTCTGACTGTGCGTTCCTAGACTTGCGGTGTGGCCACCTGCGCCGAGTGCGGCTACGAAGCCGCCGGCTCTTTCAGGTTCTGTCCCGAGTGCGGCGCGCGAGCCGACGGGCAGGCGCGCGAGCAGCGCAAGGTCGTGACGGTCCTGTTCTGCGACGTCACGGGTTCGACGGCGCTCGGCGAGTCGCTCGACGCGGAGGCTCTTCGCTCCCTGCTCGCGCGCTATTTCGAGCGCATGAATTCGATCGTCGAGCGCCACGGCGGCATCGTCGAGAAGTTCATCGGCGACGCCGTAATGGCGGTCTTCGGGCTACCGGCCGTGCACGAAGACGACGCCGTGCGCGCGCTCCAGGCAGCGGCGGAGATGCAACTAGCCCTGCCCGAGCTCGGCATCGAGGGGCGGATCGGCATCTGCAGCGGCGAGGTGGTCACGGGCACCGAGGAGCGACTCGCGACGGGTGACGCCGTCAACGTTGCCGCGCGGCTACAGCAAGCCGCGCAGCCCGGTGAGACCCTCCTCGACGAGACGACACTGCGCCTGGCTCGAGATGCAGTCGAGGCGGAGCCGGTCGAACCTCTGTCCTTGAAGGGCAAGCGTGAGCACGTGCCCGCGTGGCGCCTCGTTGCCGTGTCGACCGTGGCGGCGGAACGGCGCTTCGATTCGCCTCTCGTCGGGCGCGAGAAAGAGCTGCGGGCACTCGCCGAGGCGTGGGAGCGAGTGTGCGACGCGCCGGGGTGCGAGCTGGTCACCGTCGTCGGAGCGGCGGGGCTGGGCAAGTCGCGCCTCGCAGTGGAGTTCCTGCGCGCCGCCGACGCGACGGTCGTCCGCGGCCGCTGCATCTCGTACGGGGAAGGGATCACCTACTGGCCGGTCGTGGAGGTGTTGAAGCAGCTCGAGGCGCACCGGTCGCGGCTCGAGCTTGATCGCGTTGCCGCCGAGGCGCTGGCCGCGCTCCTCGGGCACGACGGCACCTCGTCAACCGACGAGATCGCGTGGGCGTTCCGCAAACTGCTCGAGGCCGTCGCGGCCGACGGGCCTGTGGTCGCCGTGTTCGACGACATCCAGTGGGGCGAGGACGTCTTCCTCGAACTCTTGGAGCACGTGGCGTTCCTGTCGACGGACGCGCCGATCTTGCTGCTCTGCATGGCGCGACCCGAGCTGCTCGAAAGGCGCAGCGGCTGGAGCGGCGTTCTACGGCTGCAGCCACTCGGCACCGACGAGGCGGAGGCGTTGATGGAGACACGGATCGGCGGCCAAGAGCTCAGCGCACACGTGCGCGAGCGAATCCTGCACGCCGCAGGCGGGAACCCTCTCTTCGTGGAAGAGATGGCGGCCATGGTGCAGGAGTCCGACGGCGGCGAGGTCGAGGTGCCGCCGACGCTCCAGGCGCTGATCGCGGCGCGCCTCGACCAGCTCGACGCGCCGGAGAGATCCGTGCTCGAACGCGGCGCCGTCGAAGGCGAGGTTTTCCACCACGCCGTCGTCCAGGCGCTATCGCCCGAAGAGCCGCGGCTCATCACACAGTTGACCGCGCTCGTCCGCAAGGAGCTCATTCGTCCGGACCGGCCGCTGTTCACAGGAGAGGATGCGTTTCGCTTCCGCCATCTCCTCATGCGCGACGCGGCCTACGAGGGCCTTCCGAAAGCGGAGCGAGCGGAGCTGCACGAGCGGTTCGCCGACTGGCTCGCGGAACACGGCGCCGAGCTCGTCGAGCTCGACGAGCTGCTCGGCTACCACCTCGAGCAGGCCTATCGCTACCGGCAGGAGCTGGGACAGACCGACGCGCATGCGAGAGCGCTCGCCGCCCGGGCCGGCGACAGGCTCAAAGTTGCCGGGGGCCGCGCGGTCGAGCGGCAGGACTTCCGGGCCGGGCTCGCCCTGCTCGAGCGAGCGGCGGGCCTCCTGCCCGACGAGCAGCGCGACGCGCGGTTCGAGATCGATCTCGCCTGGGCGCGTTTCAACACCGGGCAGGGCGCTGAAGCGGTGCTGTCGGGTCTCGCCGAGGCGGCGGAGCGCGCCGCAGCCGTCGGCAACCGTGTCGCCGAGCTCGGATTGCGCCTGGACCATGCCAACTATCAACTCGGCGTGTTCGAGACGACGGAGACGAACGCGAAGCAACACCGCGAGCTCATCGACGAAGCGTTGCCGGTGCTCGAGGCGGACGGCGACGAGTGGGGGCTCACGGTGGCCTACGGCGCGCTTGTCTTGGCGGCGGAGCTAAGCAGCTCGTACGCCGACATGGCCTCGGCGGCCGAGCGCGTGGTCGAGCATGCGCGACTGGCGGACTACCAGCTCATGATCAACTGGGGGCAGAGCCAGCTCGTCCACGCCCAGTACAGCGGTACGACGCCGGTGGAGGAGTGCCTGCGCTGGCTCGACGAGCACCCTGAGGTCGAGCGGCACAGTGTGCTCCCTCAGCGTGATCGCCTGCTGGCCATGCTCGGCCGCTTCGACGAGGCGCACCGGCTGCACGCCGAAGCAGCCGATCGCGTGGCGCAGCTCGGGGTAGTCAGATTCCGGGCCTGGGTTGCGTTCCGTGGCTTCGACGTCGCGATGCTGGCGGGCGATTCAGCCCACGCGGAGGAGGCGGCGCGAGAGATGTGCGAGACGTTGGAGGCGGCCGGCGAGCTCGGCAACTTCATGTGGTCCTGCTGCAACCTCGCGCAGGCACTCCTTGGGCTCGGCCAAGATGACGAGGCCGAGCAGTGGCTCGAGCGCGGGCGCGAGACCGCCCCTAGCGACGAGCGTCTCCCGCAGATGCTGTGGCGCCAGGCGCGTGGCAAGGTGCTCGCGCGGCGCGGCGAGCTCCAAGAGGGCGAGCGGCTCGCGCGCGAGGCGGTCGCGCTCGCCGAAGAGACCGACATGCTGAACGCGCACGCGGACACGCTCCTCGACCTCGCGGAGGTGTTGGCTCCTGCGGGTCAGGATGCGCGGGCGGAGCTCGAGCAGGCGCTCACGCTCTACGAGCGGAAGGGCAATCTCGTCATGGCGGAACGCACGCGATCGAGGCTCGCTGATCGGGCCGATCTATAGCTTCGCGGGCAGGGAGCGGGCGTACGTCGTCCCAAGTGCGACCCATTTGGCGAGCTGGCGTTTGGTGCGAACGTCTTCCGGGTCGACTCGTAGCCATCCCTGCATTGACCGCCCGCGCATTTCCATGAGGCGCGCGTTCGTTGTCGCGACGAGCGTGTCCGACTGCGCTGGGTCGACGCGAACCAACA
>JALYLO010000521.1 GCA_030774175.1 Actinomycetota bacterium | reverse complement strand
GCTACCCGCTTCGTTACCGCGCGATCGTCACCGGACATGCGCGCAACTATCACCTCGATCCTGCGCTGCTTGCGGCCGTGATCTACGCCGAGTCGAAGTTTCATGCGGACGCGAAGTCGCAGTCTGGTGCGATCGGCCTCATGCAGCTGCTGCCGTCGACCGCGGACGGGATCGCCCTGCACACCGGAGGCTCGAGGTTCCAGCACGAGGATCTCTACAACCCGGAGATCAACGTCCGCTACGGCGCTTGGTACCTGCGTCATCTCCTCGACAAATACGACGACGAGCGAACGGCGCTCGCCGCGTACAACGCGGGCCAGCACAACGTCGACCGCTGGCTGGCGAGCGGGTCGGGCATCCGCTTCAGCGAAACGCGCGCCTACGTCGAGCGGGTGGAGGACTTGAAAAGGACCTACCGCGACGTCTGGGGCTCACAACTCTCCAAGTAGCACCTCGATCTGCTTCGTCCACGCCGTCGCGCCCTTCACGCGTGTGATCGAGAGCGCGTGCTCGTACGCGGCCCACGCCTCGTCGGGGCGTCCGGCGACCGCCAGCACCTTCCCGTGCTCCACGTGAGCGATGGTTCGCAGGTCGTAGAAGTCGGTGCGCTCGGCGAGCTCGACCGCGCGCTCGACATGCTCGATGCCGCGCGCGTGATCGCCGCGCAGCGCGGCTATCCGGCCCCGGGCCGCCTGGCTCCCTGCCGCGTCCCCGACGTCGGCAGGATTCGTTCCGGCGACCGCTTCCTCGAGCCACTTCTCGGCCTCGTCGATCCGCCCGAGCTCGACAAGTGCCAGAGCGAGGCTGAGCGCGGTGGTCGAGAAGTAACGGTGATCGCCCAGGCGCCTGAGTTCCTCCGTACCCTCACGCAGGATCTCGGCCGCGGCCTCGTCGTCCCCCGCCAGGCGCTCGATAAAACCCCTCGCCTGATATCCGGCCACGGCGGCGACCGTCAATCCGGCCTCGTGCATCGTCTCTGAACTTTCTTTCATGAGCGTGCGAGCGCGATCAAAGTCGCCGACGAGCGCGAGGATGCGGGCCAGCACGCGTTTCGCCCTCGCCTGGACGAGCGGCTTGTCGGCGGCACCGGCGATCCGCCGCTCGGTGTCCGCTATTGCCTCCTCCACGGGAGTCGGGCCGAACATCGCAGAGCCATGCATCTGCTCAGCCGCCTCGTTGACGAGAGCCGTGTCGCCCGCGCTCTCGGCATGCGTGCTGGCGCGGGCAAAGGCCGCACTCGCAGCGTCGGCGCGGCATTCCATCCACAGCGCCCCGGCGAGCGCGCGTTCGGCGAAAGAGAGCCCGCGCTCGTCCCCGAGCTCGGCGAAGATCTTCTTCGCTTCGTCGATGCTCGGGCGTACGCGCTCGACGTCGTCGAGCTCGCCTCGCGTCATCTCGATCTCCGACCGGAAGACAAGCGCGTATGCCTGGGACGCCGGCTCGTCCGCCGCCGCGAGCTCGGCGATCTGACTGTCGGCTGCACTGAATTCGCCCAGCCCGATTGACGGCAGAACGAGAGAAGCCAGGAGGTCGACCCGCTGTGGATCGCCGACCGGTAGAAGGTCGACGGCACGGGTCCGCAGATTGACCGAAGCGCGGAGATCGCCGTGCCCGTGGGCTGCGCGCGCGGCGCGCGCGAGATGCGCGGCGGCTGCGGCGGCCAGCTTTGAGTGGTCCGCGCCCAGCTCGCGGAGGTAGTGCGCCGCCTGCTCGAGGTGGTAGCCGGCGATCTCGTCCTGCTCGAGCAGGTTCGCATGCTCTCCGAGCCACACCGCGAACCGCTCATGAAGGTCCGCGCGCGTCGCCTTCGGCAGCGCGTCGTACGCGGCGTCGCGGATCAGCAAGTGGCGGAAACGGAACGCCTCGTCGTCGGCGACCGTGGGCGCGCTTGGCCGGATCAGCTCCTTGCGCACGAGGCCGAGCAGTCGCTGCGGCACGTCGGCGCGCGAGCTCTCCGACGCGAGCTCCATCACTGCCGTCTGATGGAACACCTCCCCCTCGACCGCTCCGCGCTCGATCACGGCGCGCTCCTCGTCTCCGAGGCGGTCGAGGCGAGCCTGGAGCAGGGCCTGGATCGTCGGGGGCACCGCGACGGCGCCGTCGCCATCCTCGCGCACCATCGCGATCATCTCCTCTACGAATAGCGGATTGCCGTCGGCGGCCGCGAGGATGCGTTCGCGCGTGGGACCGTCGAGCTCCGCGCCCTCGAGGAGGTTCTCGACCAACTGGTCGGCGTCACCCGCCGGTAGTGGCTCGAGCAGGATCGACGTGGCGTTCATCTTGCCGCCGCCCCACGTCGGCCGCAGGTCGAGGAGCTCCGGGCGCGCGATGCAGAGCAGGAAGATCGGTGTGCCGCGTGAGAGGTCGGAAACGTGCTCGACCAGGTCGAGAAACGTCGGCTCGGCCCAGTGCAGGTCGTCGAAGACGACGACGAGCGGACGCTCCGTCGCCTCGTGCTCGAGCAGCCGGCGAAACGCCAGCTGTGTCTCCGCGGGCGAGGAG
>JALYLO010000520.1 GCA_030774175.1 Actinomycetota bacterium | reverse complement strand
TCGCCAGGTCCGGCCATAGGGCAGAGTGGTGTAGGTCGGGCGCTGCGTGCCGGGGTCGTAGAGGATGCCGCCGCTGCACGTGACTGCTCCCCGCCGCGCCGCGGGGAGCTCCCAGCCGTGCCAGTCGAGGTTCGTCGGCGAGCCGATGCAGCGCTGCTGCAACGCCGCCGAGTAGTCGGCATGCCCGATCGTGCAGAGGAGATTCGGCGCCGAGGCGCCGCGGGCCGGCGGCACGAAGAGGCATCGGATGTTCCCCGAGGGCGACCGGATGCCCGGGATCGGCTTCACGGTCGCGGCTGTGGCTGTGCCGACCGGGGCGAGCACGACGGCGGCGCCGGCGGCGGCGAGGGCGCCCGCGGCGAGGCTCGCAAGCAGGGGAACGGGGCGCCTCATGGCTCGGGACGAAGTGTTTCACTCACTTTTCACGGGGGCGTGAGGGAAATGTCACAACTTCGCTGGTAGGTTGAGGGGGCTCGCGGGTGGACCCCCCGGGATGGGTGGGGCGCGGACCGGACGTGCTCAGCAACTACATCTGCAGGCCCGATGTGATTGAGCGACCGTCTTGGCGGGTGCTGGAGGGAAAGGGGACCACCGAGGGGCAGTCCCCTGCCCAGGATCTACCGTGGCGTGAAAAACCCGGTGGCGATGACGGTAAAGCCACCGCCCACGTCGCCGGTGCAGGTAATCAGGTTCGTCAATCCCGGCTTGCTGTCGAAGAGGACGTCCGTCTCCGTCCCGTTCGTGAAAGCCAGATAGGCGGTCACGAACACGCTCGTCGAACTTATTGCCCAAGCGACTCGCCCCCGGTTCGTCAAAGTACCGGGAGTGATGTCAACGTGCAGCCCGCCGGTACACGAGAGCGAGACTGGCTGCTGCAAGTTCGGACCGCCCGGATCCGCCAGAGCAGCGGGCAGGCCAAACCCGCTGAAGGCCGCTAGCAGCGACACGGTTAGCGTAAGTCTTTTCACCGCAGCTCCTGTCTTCCGACCGCAGAAAGACGACCGTATTCCCTGGGCTGGACGGGTGTCAAGCCTCTCCGACCGACGTTTCAATGGCTTGATGTGAAATGAAGGGCAGCCACGGGGCGTTGCGCTCAGCGAGCCAAACTCCGCGCGATCTGACACCCGCGATAAGGTCGGTGCGGGTCACCATCTCAAAAGGAGGATGCGGTGCTGTTTCACGTAACGTGGGACTTCGTCGATACGAGCGAGGAAGCCGAGCGACGGAATCTCGCTTTCTTCGCGCAGTGGAAACCACCGGAGGGCTTCGAGTTCCAGGGCTTCTGGGGGTACGCAGATGGTTCGGGAGGCGCTGCGATCGTCGAAGTGGATAGCGCGACCACGTTCGCGCGAGCGACATTTCCGTTCACGCCGTGGCTGCGATTCACGACCACCCCGATCATTCCCATCGAGGAGTCGGCCGCGATCGCTAGCGAAGCCGCCGCCGCCCGCGATTCCATCGGCAACTAGACTAGTCGACGCCGGGCGCGTACGGGCAGTGCTGGTCCCGCGTCGGCGGATCGAGCGCCAGCAGCTCGGGGACCGATAGGGCCCGCAGCCCGCGGGCGCGCACCGCGTGCAGGATCTGCGGCAGCGCGCGCAGCGTCCACGGATGCAGGTCGTGCATCAGGACGATCGCGCCCGGCCGCAGCCCGGCGAGCACGCGTCGAACGACGCGTGCGACCTTCGCCTTCTTTGCATCGTCACGCGAGTCGACCGACCAGAACACCTGGAGCAGCCCCAGCGAGGAGGCGACGCCGTCGGTCATCGCGTCGTGGCGCTCGTACGGCGCGCGGAAGAGCCTCGGCTGCGAGCCGGCACGCCGCGCCATCTCCCACTGCGTTCGCTCGAGCTCGAGCCAGACGAGCCAGCGCGGGAGGTCGGTCAGGCTCGGATGCGACCACGTGTGGTTGCCGAGCGCGCCGAGCTGCGCCTCTTCGCGTATTGCGCGCGGCCAGTACTGCAGCCGGTTGCCGACGAGGAAGAACGTCGCGTGCGCGCCCGCCCCCCGCAGCACCGAGAGCAGGCGCTCCGTGTAGGGGCTCGGCCCGTCGTCGAAGGTCAGCGCCACCGCGTTCGAGCGGCCGCCCCCGCAA
Source organism: Actinomycetota bacterium (assembly GCA_030774175.1). The sequence continues at coordinate 3,243 of JALYLO010000520.1, read as the reverse complement.
TAGACGGGCTTCGCGCGATGCAGGAGCCGTGCGATCTCGCGACGCTGCGCGCGGTGCGAGGGAACGGGGGGCGCACTGTCCGTCTCCGGGCCGGTGCGCGAGGCGAGCGCCGCAGGCCCGAGCACGAGCGGAACGAGCAGGACGCAGAGCGCGAGCCTCATCGGCCCGGCCCACGCTACATGCGGTCGCGAAGCGCGAGCACGTTCGCGACGAACGGCTTCGTCACCTTGTAGAGGCCGTGATCCTTCACGGCCTGCTCGCCCTGGTACCAGCCGGCGAGGGCGAGCCGCTCGTCCCCGCCGAAGACCTGCAGCAGATGGCGCAGGAAAAGCACGCCGACCTCGATGTCACCGTCCACCGTCGCCGGCAGCCTGTTGCCCGCCAGCACGTCTTCGACATACGTCCGCGTGGAGGGGAGCGTTTGCAGGACTCCCCGCGCACCGGCGGACGACACGATCGTGGTCTGATAGCCGGATTCCATCCACGCGAGCGCCCGCACGAGGTGCACGTCGACACCGAGCCGCGCGGCCCAGCCGTCGAGCAGCGCGCGCACGTTGAGCCGCGAGGAGTCGAGCGCCGCCGTCGCGACCGGAATCCGCAGACGCTGGCCGATCACGATCGGCCGCGCGGCATCGATGCCGTTCGCGGCCGTGAGCGCGCGCAGCGTCGTCCCGTAGCGCCTGGCAAGCGACGTCAGCGTGTCCCCCTCGAGGACGATGTGCACCGACGACGGCGAGACCGCCGGACGTACCCGGACGGGAACGCGGTCGCGGCGCACGATCGCCGAGAGCGTCCGCGGCCCGACGACCGCGTCGGCCCGCAGGTTCAGCAGACGCTGATAGCGGCGCAGCGCGAGGGCGGTCTCCTTGCCGAGATAGCCGTCGAGAGCACCGGCGTAGACCCCGCGGCGCGTGAGCAGGAACTGGAGCACGGAGACGTCCCAGCCGAAGTCGCCCGGGCGCAGGACGCGGGAGCCGAAGAGAGGACGGCCGAGCGGCCCGAGCGCCGCGCGCAACCGGGCGTCGACCGCGCCGTGCGGCAGGCCGTGCCGCGCCTGAAAGGCTTCGACCGCAGCCGCGGTCCGCGGCCCCGCCAACCCGTCGATCTGTGCGAGGTAGAGCCCGTGGGCGCGCAGCGCCACCTGCAAGCCGGCGATCTGCGGATTGACGGCAGCCTGAACGAGCGGTGGCGCCGCCAACGCCCCGATAACCGTGATCAGCACAACGACGCGGCGCACGAGGGACTGGATTCTCCTCGCGCGCGTGAGCTCCTGCCTGGGCGGCGCCTGCTACGGGGTCGCGGACTGGACGCCGCCGAAGGGCTCCCAGTGGCCGTTGTGCCAGCGCTCCAACTGCACGGCGGAGATCGGGAACCAGAAGGTCGGCGTCGTGTGCACCTTCACGCCGGGCACGAGGAACGGATTGTTCGTCTCGTTCATATGCGTGACCGCGTTCATCAGGCCCTGGCGCGTCAGGTTGGCGCCGGCGGCCTTCAGCGCGTCGACGAACGAGAACGCCTCCGCCATCCCCGCCACGAGGAAGCCGTCGGAAGGGCTGCCCCCCGGCACGTACCGCTTGATGATCTTCGCGGCCAGCGCGACGCCCGCGTCCTGCGCGAACTTCGGCGTCGCCGGATCCTTGCCCCAGAGGACCGAGATCGCGCCTTCCGCCGTCGACTGAGGGTTGAGCTTCATGATCGAGGATGCGGACGCGACGTCGTTCACGTAGATCTTCGGCTTCCACCCCAGCTTGTTTGCATAGACGAACGACTGGATCGCGAACTTGCCGAACGCGAAGATCATCAACGTGTTCGCACCGCTCGCCTTCAGCTGCGCGACCTGCGACTGCACGTCCGAGGTCGTCGGGTCGTAGCCGACCGTCTGCACGACCAGCTTGCGGGCAAGCGAGCCGAGGCCCGAGCGAAACCCGCTCAGCAGATCCTTGCCGTAGTCGTCGCTCTGATAGAGCACCGCCACCTTCGCGCTCTTCGCACCGGTGGCGAGGATGTGGTGGGCGTAGATCTTTCCCTCCTCGGCGTAGGGCGGCAGGTAGCCGATCGTCCACGGGTACTTGGCGTGGTCGCGCCCGAACGTCGTCGCGCCCGCGGCCGAGAACACCTGCGGCACGCCCGCCGCGTTCGTGAAGTCGCGGATCGCGAGGTTGCTGTTCGTCCCGACGACCGAAAACAGCGCGAACACGTTGTCCTGCTGGATCAGCTGTCGCACGTTCTGCACCGTCTTCGACGGGTCGTAGGCGTCGTCGAGATAGGTGAACTTGATCTTGCGGCCGTGCACGCCGCCGCGGCTGTTGGCGTACTTGAAGTACGCGTCCGCGCCCTTCAGGACACCCGCGGCCGCAGCGGCCTCGCCGGTCAGCGGACCGCTCGAGCCGATCGTGATCGTCGTCGACGAGACGCCCGGTGTCCCGACGGGGCGCGCGCCTGCGGTGGCGGCCACGGCGAGTGCGAGGAGGGCGACCGAAAGCGCAGCAGACTTCCCGGTGGTCATGACGCCCGAGAGTAGCCGCGACGCGCGACTCTCGACGCGACCTTCAGCGTCAGGGGCAGCGCCAGCATCAGAACGACGAGCACCAGGCCGAAGAAGAACGTCGTCGGCCCCGCCTGCTTCGTGTCGACATGGGGAATCAACCCGACGATGTCAGGCAGGAACTGGATCAAGAGCGCCCCAAGCACCGCGCCCCAGATCGAGCCGAAGAAGCCGACGACGGCGCCGACGAGGAGATAGAGCGAGAGCTGGATCGGGAACGTGTCCGGGCTCACGTAGGCGACGTTGATCGCGAGCAGGGAGCCCGCGACGCCGGCGTACGCGGCTGACACGCCGAACGCGGCCACCTTGTACTTCGAGCGGTTCACCCCCGAGGCCACGGCGGCGAGCTCGCTGTCTCGCACGGCGCGCAGGGAACGGCCGAAGCGCGAAGCAAGCAGCCACCAGGCGAGCAGGAACAGCGCCACGCCCACCGTCCACGTGAGCGCATAGAGCCACTCGTTGTTCGTCAGCTGCTTGCCGAGGATCTTCACGCCGGCCCCGTGCCCGGTCTGGGTCGGCTTGCCGAAGAGCGTGATGCCGGTCGAACCGCCGGTGAAGTGGTCGAACTTCTTCAGCACCGTCGGGAGGGCGATCGCGATCCCGAACGTTGCGAGCGCGAGGTAGAGGCCGGAGAGGCGCAGCGCAGGTACCCCCGCGAGCAGGCCGATGCTGCCGGCGACCGCGCCGGCGACCGGGAT
>JALYLO010000519.1 GCA_030774175.1 Actinomycetota bacterium | reverse complement strand
TTGTAGGAGAGAGAGCGTGCGCGCGCCTGCTGGTCAGGGCGGCTGCGGCGACAGACGCAGACGCACGTCACGTGGGGGTGACGCGGTACGCGTCGAAGACCGCTTCGAGGTTCCGCAGCGCCGTCAGCAGCGTCCGGAGGCTCTTCAGGTCACCCACCTCGGCCGTGTAGCGGTTCCTCGCGAGCTGGTCCTCGACCATGCCGCCGTAGCTGACGATGTTCGCGCCGTGCTCGGCAAACGTACGGGCGACGTCCTCCAGCAGGCGTGGGCGGTCCCACGAGTCGACGGCGATCTGGACGCGAAAGCTCTTCGTCGACACGGCTCCGTCCCATGAGACCGGCGTGAACCGCTCGGGGCTTCGGCGCAGCGCCTTGACGTTGGGGCAGTCGTCCCGGTGGATCGTGATCCCCTTGCCGAGTGAGATGTACCCGACGATCTCATCGCCGGGCACGGGCGTGCAGCACTTCGCGAGGCGGATCAACACGTCGCTGACCCCCTGGACGACGACGCCCATATCGGTGCCGGAGAGCGTCTCACGCGCCTTCGGCGCCTTGACGACCGGCGCTTCTTCGGCCACCTGCTCGGTCTTCAGCCGCTGCACGACCTTGTTCACGATCGCGCCGGACTGGAGCTTCCCGGACCCGAGCGCCAGGTAGAAGTCGTCGGCTTTCTTGAAGCCGGTCTCGCGGATCACCTGGGCGAGCGTGGCCGAGCCGCGCAGCTTGGCGAACGGCAGGTTCTGTGCCTTGAGCGCCTGCTCGAGCGAGTCACGGCCCTTCTGCTCCGCGTCGTCCCGCGACTCGCGTGAGAACCACTGACGAATCTTGTTGCGCGCGCGCGAGCTCTTTGCGAGCGACATCCAGTCGCGCGACGGGCCGCGTCCTTGCTTGGACGTGAGGATCTCGACGAAGTCGCCGTTCTTGAGCGTGTAGTGCAGCGGCACGATGCGGCCGTTGATCTTCGCGCCGACGGTGCGGTGGCCGACGTCGGTGTGCACGGCGTAGGCGAAGTCGATCGGCGTCGAGCCGGCCGGCAGCGTCTTCACCTGGCCCTTGGGCGTGAAGACGTGCACCTCCTCTCCGAAGAGGTCGGTGCGAAATGTCTTCATGAACTCGCGAGGATCGGCCTCGTCGGTCGTTCCTTCGTCCATCAGTCGCTTGACCCACGCAACCCACTCCGCGTCCTTGTTCTTCTTCCCGCGCTTGTAGAGCCAGTGCGCGGCGACGCCGAACTCGGCGGTCTCGTGCATCTCGCGCGTCCGCACCTGGATCTCGAGCGGGCGGCCCTGTGGGCCGATCACGGTCGTGTGCAGCGCCTGGTAGGCGTTGAACTTCGGCATCGCGATGAAGTCCTTGAAGCGGCCCGGCATCGGCTTCCACAGCGAGTGGATCAGCCCGAGCGCGCCGTAGCAGTCGCGCGTCCCCTCGTCGCCCCCGCGCTCTGCGATCACGCGCATCGCCGTCAGGTCGTAGATCTCGTTGAACTCGCGGCCCTTCTTCGCCATCTTGTCGTAGATGGAATAGAAGTGCTTCGCACGGCCTGAGATCTCCGCGGGGATGTCGACCTTGTCGAGCTCCTTCTGCAGCACCATCGCCGCCTCACGAACGTGCTCCTCGCGATCGGTGCGCCGCTCCGCGACCATCTGCTTGATCTCTTCGTACTTGCGCGGATGGAGCGTTTGGAACGAGAGATCCTCGAGCTCCCATTTGAGCGCGTGGATGCCGAGGCGATGTGCGAGCGGCGCGTAGACCTCGAGCGTCTCGCGCGCCTTCTGAAGCTGCTTTTGCTTGCCCAGGTACTCGATCGTGCGCAGGTTGTGCAACCGGTCGGCCAGCTTGATGAGGATCACGCGGAGGTCCTCCGCCATCGCCACGATCAGCTTGCGGTAGTTCTCCGCCTCGGCGTGCTCCCGGCTCTGAAACTGGACACGCGTCAGCTTCGTGACGCCCTCGACGAGGTTCGCGATCTCCTCGCCGAACTCTGCACGCACCTCGCTGATGTCGGTGCCGGTGTCCTCGACGACGTCGTGGAGCAACGCCGCGGCAAGTGTGGGCTCGTCGAGCTGCAGCCCTGCGAGGATCTTGGCAGCGCCCCATGGGTGATAGATGAACTCCTGGCCCGACTGGCGCAGCTGGCCCGCGTGCGCCTGCGCAGCGAACTCGAACGCCCTGATGAGGAGCTGGCGGTCGGCGTCCGGCTTGTAGGCCTCCACCTCGGCGAGCAGCTCTTCGACGAGATCCTGATGCCGCTCGAGGACTGCCATTACTTGCAGTGTACCCCTCGGATTTCGGGCTCCATCCCCCGTTTGGAGCGCATCCGTTCAGGAGGAAACCACGTTCGACCGATGAATCTAAGGAGCCGATGTTCGCGCGCCGCAGAGAGACGAAGAAGCTGATTCGCATCGCCAGGATGCTCCGCGAGCTGGACGCCGCCGCGGCGGCACGGCCCGCGCCGGCGCGGCGGAGCAGCCGCGCCGTGATCGTTCGGGCTTAAGCGGCCGAAGGATCACGGAACACCGCGAAGTCTTCACTCCCCGAGGCCCGAATCCGATCGGACCTTGCGACGATTCGACGACCCGTATGCCGAACGGCTGGTGCGTCTGCTCATAGAAACGACGGCTCGTTTCGAGTTCGCGCACCGTGACCGTCAGATGGTCGATGAACGCCGTCCGTTCTTCGATCGAGTCCGAAGGCTACTCACCGACGGTCACGAGGGTGCGGGCTTGGCCCCGCAGCCCGGCCTCGCAGCGTGAGCCGGTGTCAGACACCCTCTCAGAACGCGCTGTCGCGTCTCTTCGACAAGATGTCTGACACCTCTTCGCAGCTCAGCGCGGCCTCGCAGCTTGAGCGGGTGTCAGACACCAACCAGTACGCTCGCGTGCGCGAGAATCCTCAGGCGGCCGCGGCGAGCTCGACCCCGTCCTGGACCCCGCGCTCGAGCAGGGCGCGGAAGGTCGCCGACTCGAGCAGGCTCCGCTTCCCGCCAACACCGAGCTTCCCGCCAACACCGAGCTCGAGCTCCTCGAAGATCGCCCGCGCCTGGGGCGTCCAGGCTCCCTCGCCCGCCGTCCACTGCGCGGTGAGCCACTCGCGCAATCCGTCGAAGCCCTCGACCGCGTCGAACACCCGTCGAACGACGAGCTGCGGTGAGACGACACCGTTCCACCGATTCTCCTGCAGCCGAAACGCCACGTCATAGCGCCCCTCGGCACGGAGCCGGTCGAGCTGAGCGCCCATGCCGAACGCGATCGCCGAGCCAGAGTCGCGACCGCGCTGCCGGACGCGGAAGCGCAGATGCTTGCCGTCGCCGACCGTCGAGAGGTCGACGAGCTCGCACCCGTCGACCAGCAGAAGCACACCCGGGTTGCCAAGCCCGAACGGCGCCAGGCGCCCGAGCTCGGCACAGAGGTCGAGACCGAGCTTCGTGCCCGGCACGATCGCGTCGACGCGCGTCACCGGCCGCAATTCGTCCTCGGTGAGGACGCCGTCGGCGTGCGCGACGAACGCGGCGGCGAAGGTCTCGAGGCGTGCGCCGTCGAGCGAGAGCCCTGCAGCCGCGCGATGCCCGCCGAAGCGCTCCAGGTGGGCGGCGCAGGCAGCGAGCCCCGCGTGCAGGTCGAACGCGGGCACCGACCTGCCCGACCCCTTCCAGTCGCCGCCCGAGCCCGCGAGCATCACGACCGGACGGTTGTAGCGCTCGACGAGGCGCGATGCGACGATGCCGATCACGCCCTCGTGCCAGCCCTCCCCCGCGACGACGTACCCGCGCCGGCGCCGGCGCGCCTCCGGCCACGACTCGATCTGGTCGATCGCATCGCGC
>JALYLO010000518.1 GCA_030774175.1 Actinomycetota bacterium | reverse complement strand
AGGGAACCGGCCCTGTGAAGCCTCGGCAACCTGCCTCAGCGGCAAGGTGCCAAACCCGGCCGGGCGCGAGCCCGGGTGGATGTGTCGAGCGAGTTCGGAAGGAGACGAAGTGCCCGCGCAAAGCCAGACCCGCAACCGTTTTCTAGAGCGCCTCGAAAGTGGGCCCGTGATCGTGGGCGACGGAGGGATGGGAGCGCTGCTCTCCGCAGCGGTGCCTCGGCTGCGCAGTCCGGAGGAGGCGAACCTCCGCGCGCCGGATGCGGTCGTGTCCCTGCACGTCAGCTTCATCAACGCCGGGTCGGAGTTGATCGAGACGAACACGTTCGGCGCAAACCGCCGGAAGCTGTCGCATCACTTCCTCGAGGACGACCTGGAGAAGATGAACTCTGCGGGCGTCAAGCTTGCGCGCGATGCGAGGGAGGTCACCGGTCGCGATGTCTTCATCGGCGCCTCGATCGGACCGCTTGGCGAGCCTGCAACGTCGCGCGTTCGCCGCGAGCTCTTCGCCGAGCAGGCCGCAGTGCTCGACGGCCGCGGCGCCGACCTCTTCATGATCGAAACGTTCTACGACCTCGAGGAGGTCGTCGATGCGATCGAAGCGGTGCGCAGCGTCTCGAGCCTGCCGATCGTCGCACTGCTGACGTTCGACGAGAGTGCCGAGACGCTGGCCGGCGTCACGGCGGCCGAGGCCGCCGCGCGACTGATGGAGCTCGACGTCGCCGCCGTCGGCGCGAACCACGGCGCCGGCCTGCTCGCTGCGCTTGCAGCTCTGGAGCAGATGGGCAAGGACGGCAAGCCGCTCGCCGCCCTCCCCAACGTGGGACTGGCCAGCCTGACCGGCGGACGTGTCATCTACCCGCACGCGACGCCGGAATACTTCGGCGAGTTCGCCGCGCATGCTCGCAATCTCGGCGCGATGGTGATCGGCGGCTGCTGCGGTACGACTCCCGCGGAGATCTCCGCGATCCGTGCAGCAGTGGAGGAAGAGCGTAAGCCGCGCGCGCCGCTCGTCTTCGATGCACCGGAACTGGTCGTGGCGCTCGGCGAAGAACAGCGCGAGACGGGCCTCTCCCGTGCGCTGGGCGCGGGCGAATGGGTCGTCTCCGTCCAGCTCGATCCGCCGCTCGGCGGCAACAGCACAGGGCTCGTCGAGGTGGCAAGCGCGTTGAAGGAGTCAGGGCATGTCGGTTGGGTCGACGTCAACGACAACGCCACGGCCCGCGCGGGAATGAGCTCGCTGATGGTCTCGGCGACGATCGAACGCCGTGCCGAGATCGAGACGATCCCGCACCTGACGACGAGGGACTGGTCGGTGATGGGGCTCGAGTCCATGCTGCTGGGCGCGCATGCGGAAGGTGTGCGCAACGTGCTCGCGGTCACCGGCGATCCGCCGGAGGTCGGCGACTACCCGGGCGCCCGCGGCGTGTACGAGATCGACTCGATCGGGTTGACGCAGTTAATGACGAACCTCAACCGCGGCGAGGACTTCAACGGCCGTCCGATCGATGCGCCGACATCGTTCTTCCCCGGCGTCGCCGTCAATCCGACACCCGACGACATGGACGTCGAGCTGGAGCGCTTCGAAAAGAAGCTCGAGGCGGGCGCGAAGTTTGCGATGACCCAGATCGTCTTCGATGCCGAGCCCCTCGACCGGTTCGCCGAGCGGCTGGGCGGGAAGTGGCCGATCCCGGTTCTCGTCGGGGTCTTTCCGCTCACGAGCCACCGACTTGCGCTGCGGTTGCACAACGAGGTGCCGGGCATCCTCGTGCCGCAGGCGTTGCAAGATGCGCTCGAACGAGCAGGCTCCGATGCTGCCGACGTCGGGTTCGCTCACGCGCGCGAGTTGATTGCCGCCTCACGCGAGCGGGCTGCGGGCGTGTATCTCGTTGCACCCTTCCGGCGACCGCTGCGCGTCCTGGAACTGCTCGCCGACTAGGGAGCGCAGTCGCCGGTCGAAACCGGCTGGCCTGCGGCGTTGAGATCGGCACGCACAACGTCGGCCGGGACACC
>JALYLO010000517.1 GCA_030774175.1 Actinomycetota bacterium | reverse complement strand
CGCAGCGGGACCTTTCTCTGGGTCGACCCCGACGCGGGGCTCGCGCTCGCCTGCCTGACCGACCTCGACTTCGGCGACTGGGCGATCGACGCGTGGCCCCGCCTGTCCGACGCGGTCTTGGTGGGGGTGTCTGACACCGTCTCATGACGCGCTGTCGCGTCTTGGTGTCTGACACCCTCTCAGTCAGGGCGCGCTGTCGCGTCTTGGTGTCTGACACCCTCTCAGGACGCGCTGTCGCGTCTCTCCGACAAGGTGTCTGACACCTCTTCGCCGCGCAGCGCGGCTTCGCGGCTTGGGCGGGTGTCAGACACCAACCCTCTCAGGACGCGCTGTCGAGTCTCTCCGACAAGGTGTCTGACACCTCTTCGCACCTCAGCGCGGTCTCGCAGCTTGGGTGGGTGTCAGACACCACCACCCAGGAACTCGAGCAGGAGCGCGTTCAGCTCGTCGGGGCGGTCGAGGCCGACGAGATGGCCCGCGCCGGGGACAACTGCGAGATCTGCGCCGGGAATCTCCTCGGCCAGGTGCTGCGCGATCGCTCGCATGTCGGCCCTGTCGTCCTCGCCGACGATAACGAGCGTCGGGACCGTCAGCGACGACAACGGCGGCATCTCCGGCCAGAGCGCTTCCGGCTCCTGATGGGCCGACTGGAGCTCGAGCGCGTGGTGCTGCTGGGGACGAACCTCGTCCCGGTGCTCCGGCTTGACCCAGAAACCCATGTTCACCTCTGTGGCCTCGTCGAGGTCACCGGCCTCGAACGCCGCCGCCTCGGCGGCCCAGTAGTCGCGGATCTCCTCGCTCCAGTCCCACGCCGGCAGTCCCGCGTCGACGAGGACGAGCTTCTCGACCCGGTCCGAGTGGGCAAGTGCCGTCCGCAGCGCGATCATCCCGCCCATCGAGTTGCCGACGAGCGCCGCGGGCAGAAAGCCGGCGACGAACTCGACGAACGAGAACGGCTCCACCGGCATCGGCGTGGCGCCCCAGCCCGGCAGGTCGGGCGTAACCACCTCGAACCGCTCCTCGAGTGCAGGCACCTGGCGCTTCCAGAGGCGGGAGTCGCCGAGGGCGGAGTGGACGAGGACGACGCGCATCACGCCTCTACGATCGCGGATGTGGGCGTGCTCGACAACTGGCGTTTCTGTCCCCGCTGCGGCGAAAATCTCACCCCGGCCGAGGAGGGGCTCGTGTGCGAAGGCTGTCGAGAGCACTACTACGCGAACTCGATTCCGGGCGTGCAGGGGATCCTCGAACGCGACGGCCGAGTGCTGCTCGCACGGCGCGGGCACGAGCCGCGTCGCGGCCAGTGGGACTTGCCGGGCGGGTTCCTCCACGAGACCGAGGCCGCGGTGGAGGGTCTGCGCCGCGAGTTCCTCGAGGAGACCGGTCTCGAGGTCGAGCCGGTTGAGTTCCTGCGCATCGACATCGAACCGTATGCAGGGCGCCACGTCTTCGCCGTCACCTGGATCGTCCACGCAGACGGCGAGCCCGTCGCGGCGGACGACGTCGCGGAGCTGCGCTGGTTCGCGCGCGACGAGCTACCGGAGGAGATGGCGTTCCCGGGGCAGGAGCTCGTTCTACTCGCCTGGGCGGCGCGGCACGAGCACGCGTAGCGCCCGCGGCTCGACCCGGAACTCGATCGGCGTCTCGAGCTCCTCGGGCTCACCGTCCACGGCGGCGCGCAACCGCGCCGGGCGAGCGTCAACGGTGAAGTGGGCACCGCTCCGCTCCTCCCAGCCGGTGCGCAGCATCCCCGTCGGGGCGTACACGTAAAGGCAGCCCTCGTCGAGGCGCTCGCGCTCGCCGATCGAGAGCACCTCGAGCTTGTAGGCGTTGTTCGAGACGAGGACGACGCGCGCTTCGACCGGATCGCCGTCGACGCTGAGGCTGAGTGCCCCCCGGTGGCGCGCCACGATCGCGAGGGCCCGCAGCCGCGCGAAGGCGTCGCTTCGGCGGCGATGCTGCTCGCGCCGGTGCACGAGCTGCGCGTAGACGCCGAGCGAGACGTTGTTCAGAAAGAGCCGGTCACCGGCCCGGCCCACATCGATGCGCCGTTCCTCGCCGTCGACGAGCGCGTCCAGCGCGGCGACCGGGTCGTCGCGGTCGAGTCCGATGTCCCGCGCGAAGTGGTTGCGCGTCCCAAACGGAACGCAGGCAAACTGCAGGTCGCGCGCGATCGCCACCTCCGCGACCTGGGCGAGCGACCCGTCGCCCCCGGCCATCGCGAGCGAGTCGGCGTCGGCTGCGCGGGCCAAGTCGGCCGCATCGTCGCCTCCGGCAAGCACGCGGCTTGCGATGCCGCGCTCACGCGCGGCCGTGACCAGCTCGTCGGCCCCGCCGTCGCCCGAGCCTGGGTTGATGAGAAGGAACGACGCCACAAGCCACTATGCCTGGGCTTCGCGATTCCCAAAGATGGGCCGATCGGCTCATGCCGCCGTCCGATCCGAGGTCGATCATCAGACGCATGGACAATCCCGGCATTCTCCATCGCATCGAGGACGACCTCTCGGAGAACTGGATCGAGCGCTGGGCCAGGGAAGGTGTGCTGGCGATCGAGGACTACCTCGCCAAGCACCTCGCGTTCCTCTCGTTCCTCGACGACGCCGCGTAAGAACGCAGAGGGGGGTTAACCCTCTGCCCTCTAAACTAACGCTCTGCCAGCCCTAGAGCCTTCTCGAGAGAGCCCTTCGGCATTGCGCCGATCGCCGAGGCCTGCGGCTCGCCGTTCTCGAACAGCACCATGAAGGGGATCGACGCGACGCCGTAGCGCTGCGCGAGATCCTGGTGCTCGTCGATGTTGACCTTCACGACCTTCACCTGATGCTCGTCTGCGATCCGCTCGAGCACCGGTGAGACCGCATGACAGGGCCCGCACCACTCGGCCCAGAAGTCGACGATGACCTTCCCGTCGCTCTTGATGACCTCGGTGTCGAACGTCTCGCTGGTTGCAATGGTTGCCACGTGTTTCCTTTCGTCGGGACGTACGAAGTTGGTCAACGACCGTTGCAGGACGTTTCTTCCCGCCTCGCTACGATCGAAAGCATGTTCGCGCCGTTACCGGACAAACCGGATCATCCCAAGCTGGAGTTGGAGATCCTCGAGCTCTGGGAGCGGAAGGGGACATTCCAGCAGCTGCGCGACCGTAACCGGGGCGGTCCCCACTGGTCGTTCGTCGACGGGCCGGTGACGGCCAACAAGTCGCTCGGGGTCCACACGGCCTGGGGCCGGACGCTGAAGGACGTGTTCCAGCGCTACAAGGCGCTGCGCGGCTTCGACCAGCGCTACCAGAACGGCTTCGACTGTCAGGGTCTCTGGATCGAGGTGGGCGTGGAGCGCGAGCTCGGGCTGAACTCGAAGCGCGAGATCGAGAAGTACGGCCTCGAGGAGTTCGCCCGCAAATGCCGCGACGTCGTCGTCTGGTCGTCGGGGGAGCTGACCCGTGCTTCGAAGCGCCTCGGACAGTGGATGGACTGGGGCAATGACTACTTCACCTTCAGTGACACGAACATCGAGTACATCTGGAAGTTCCTCAAGCTCGTGCACGCCGAAGGGTGGCTGTACGCAGGCCACCGCTCGACCGAGTGGTGCCCGCGCTGCGGCACCTCGATCTCCCAGCACGAGCTCACCGGGAGCTACGTCGAGCGAGCCGATCCTTCCCTGTATGTCCGCCTCCCCTTGCTCGATCGGCCGGGCGAGTCGCTGGTGATCTGGACGACGACGCCGTGGACGCTGCCCGCGAACGTCGCCGCAGCCGTCAACTCCGAGGCGGCCTACGGGCGACGCCCAGGCGGCGAGTGGGTCGCGGTCGCGCGCCGCCCCGACGAGCGGTTCGAGGAGCAGCTGAAAGGCGCCGAGCTCGTTGGATGGCGCTACGAGGGGCCGTTCGACGACCTGGCTCCGGGCGGTGCCGTCGAGCATCGCGTGATCCCGTGGGACGAGGTGTCGCTCGACGAGGGCACCGGGATCGTCCACATCGCCCCGGGCTGCGGCGGCGAGGACTTCGAGCTCTCTCGGGTGCACGACCTGCCGGTGCTCACCCCCGTCGACGAAGCGGGACGCTTCTACGACGACTACGGCTGGCTGCACGGCCTCTCGACCGTCGAGGCGGCGGAGCAGATCATCGGCCGGCTCGAGGAACGCGGCAGGCTCGTCGAGTCGGGCCTGCACGAGCATCGCTACCCGGAGTGCTGGCGCTGCCACACGCCGCTGATCTTCCGGATCGCCGACGACTGGTTCATCTCCGTCGCGGACCTGCGGCCCCGCCTGCTCGCGGCGAACGCGACTGTCGAGTGGGTGCCGGCCTACTTCGAGAAGCGCATGGAGGACTGGCTGCGCAACATGGGCGACTGGAACATCTCACGCCGCCGTTACTACGGCCTCCCGCTGCCGATCTATCCCTGTGCATGTGGCCATCTGAACGTGGTCGGGTCGAAGGCCGAACTGGCCGAGCTCGCGGTCGAGGGGATGGAGCAGCTGGAGGAGCTCCGCCGTCCCTGGATCGACCGCGTCCCGATTCGCTGCGAGTCGTGCGGTGAGACGGTGACGCGGATCCCCGAGGTTGGCGACGTGTGGCTCGACGCGGGGATCGTCCCTTTCTCGACGCTTGGCTGGGAGAACCCGGAACGCGTCGAGGCAGGGTTCGGGACCGGGGCCGCACGCGGACTCACGACCGCGGACCTCCCCGATCATGCGTACTGGGAGAAGTGGTTCCCCGCCGACTGGGTCACCGAGATGCGCGAGCAGATCCGCTTGTGGTTCTACTCGCAGCTCTTCATGTCGGTGGCGCTGATCGATCGTGCACCGTTCAAGCGCGTCCTTGGCTACGAGAAGATGTTCGACGAGAACGGCCGCGAGATGCACGGCTCGTGGGGAAACATGATCAACGCCGAGGACGCCTTCGCGACGATGGGCGCAGACGTGATGCGCTGGCAGTACTGCGCGCAACCGCCCACTCAGGATCTCTGGTTCGGGTTCGGGCCTGCGCACGAGGTCAAGCGGAAGCTGCTGACGTTCTGGCACTCGGTGAAGTTCCTCGTCGACTACGGCAACATCGAGGGCTTCGCCCCG
>JALYLO010000516.1 GCA_030774175.1 Actinomycetota bacterium | reverse complement strand
CGGCGTCCCTACCAGCTCACCTCTCGGTCGCCTCGATCAAGTTGCGGATCTCCCGCACGGCAACCGAGAGCGTCGCCAGATCGAAGGCTCCCGCCGCGCGTGCATCCGCAAGCACCTGCAGCGTGCGCCCGACAGGCCCGGTGTTCCGCGTCAGCCAGGCGTCGACGCGACCGGTGACGCCGTCGTCGCTCGTCGTCCGCAGCACGTCCTCCGTCAGGGCTCGGCGCTCGCCGTGGAGGTCCTCCCAGAGCGCGCGCCGCGCAAGGGCCTCCCACCGCTCCTGCCGCGGCAGCGCGCCGATCCGCTCGTGCAGCACGTGGAGCTCGAGGCGCTCACCGAGCGCGAAGTAGACGCCGGCCGCTTCCTCGACGCTCACGCCTCTCTGCTCCGCGACCTCGACGAGGTCGAAGACCGGGAAGAGCGCGTCGAGGTGCGCGACCCTGCGCGCGAGATCCTCCGGCACGCGCGCGGCGGCGAACGTGGCTGCCGCTCCGCGCGCCGACTCGCGTGCCGCCGAGGCGAGCAACTCGGGGACCTTCTCCGTCAGGACCTGGGCTCCGGGCCGGAACCGCTCGACGGCGGCGTCGATGCCGAGTGGCCGCGGGCGGTTGCGGATCAGCCAGCGCGTGCTTCGCTCGAGGAGGACACGTGCTGCGAGCATCAGCTGAACCTGCATCTGCGCGGAGACCTCCCCGTCGAGCGCCTCGATCGCCCACCAGAGTTCGCGTAGGTCGAAGACATCCCGTGCGACGGTGAATGCGCGTGCGATGTCGGCGGGGTGGGCGCCCGTCTCCTCGCCGAGCCGGAATACGAACGTCGTGCCGGCACGGTTGACGAGCCCGTTCGTGAGTCGCGACGCGACGATTTCCCGCCGCAGCGGGTGCCGGCCGAGCTGCTCAGGGAAGCGTTCAACGAGCTGCTTCGGGAAGTAGCGCGCAAGCTCGACGGCCGTCGCCGGGTCGTCAGGGAGGTCGGATGCGAGCAGGTCGTCGTAGAGCCCGATCTTTGTGTACGAGAGCAGGATCGCGAGCTCCGGTGCAACGAGCCCGCTGTCCGCCGCCTTGCGCTCGCCGAGCGTCTCGTCGTCCGGCAGGAACTCGAGCGTGCGGTCGAGCCGGCCCGTATGCTCGAGGTGGCGCAGGTAGCGGGTGTGAACGTCCACCATCGACGGCGCCTGCGCACCCGACGTCGCGATGGCTTGCGTCTGGAGGAAGTTGTCGCGCAGGACGAGCCGCTCGACGTCGTCGGTCATCTCGCTGAGAAGCGCGTTCCGCTGCTTCTCCGTCAGGTCGCCCTCGCCGACGATCGTGTCGAGGAGGATCTTGATGTTGACCTCGTGGTCCGAGCAGTCGACGCCGGCCGAGTTGTCGATCGCGTCCATGTAGCAGCGGCCGCCCTGGAGCACGTAGGCGATCCGCGCGCGCTGTGTGAGCCCGAGGTTGCCGCCCTCGCCGACCACGCGCGCGCGGAGCTCCTCGGCGTCAACGCGGATCGCGTCGCTCGCGCGGTCGCCCACCTCGGCATGATTTTCGCCGCGCGCTTTGACGAAGGTGCCGATGCCGCCGTTCCAGAGCAGGTCGACTGGCGCGCGCAGGATTGCCTTGATCAACTCGTTCGGCGTCAGCGTCTCCGCTTCGACGGAGAACGCGGCGCGCGCCTCCTTCGAGAGCTCGATCGACTTTGCGCTGCGCGGGTAGACGCCCCCGCCCTTCGAAATCAGCTTCGCGTCGTAATCGGCCCACGAGGAGGCCGGCAGCTCGAACAGCCGCCTCCGCTCCGCGTAGCTCGTCTCCGGGTCCGGATTCGGGTCGACGTAGACGTGCCGGTGGTCGAAGGCACCCAAGAGCTTGAGGTGGCGCGAGAGCAATAGCCCGTTGCCGAAGACATCGCCGGACATGTCGCCGATCCCCACGACCGTCAGCTCCTGTGTGTCCGCGTCCAGGCCGAGCTCACGAAGGTGCCGGCGGACCGACTCCCATGCACCCTTCGCGGTGATCCCCATCGTCTTGTGGTCGTAGCCGGCGGAGCCGCCGGAGGCGAAAGCATCGCCGAGCCAGAAGTCGTACTCCGCAGAGAGCGCGTTCGCGACGTCGGAGAACGTCGCCGTGCCCTTGTCCGCGGCGACAACGAGGTAGGCATCGTCGCCGTCGTACCGCACGACCTGCGGCGGTGCCACCACATTCCCTCCCACGAGGTTGTCGGTCACGTCGAGCAGCCCGCGGACGAACGTCCGATAGCAGGCGACCACCTCCTCGCGCAGCGCATCGCGGTCGGCGGGCGGCTGCTTCACGACGAAGCCGCCCTTCGCGCCCACCGGCACGATCACCGCGTTCTTCACCGTCTGTGCCTTCATCAGGCCGAGCACCTCGGTGCGGAAGTCCTCGCGCCGATCCGACCAGCGGATGCCTCCCCTCGCAACGGGACCGCCGCGGAGGTGGATCCCCTCGATCCGCGGCGAGTAGACCCAGACCTCGAACATCGGGCGGGGCAGCGGCAGGTCCGGGATCTGCGACGGATCGAGCTTGAACGAGAGGTACGGCTTCTGCTCGCCCTGGAACCAGTTCGTGCGGAGCATCCCCTGGACGACGGCGAGAAAGCCGCGCAGCATCCGGTCCACGTCGAGACTCGTGATCTCGTCGAGCGCGTGCTCGATCTGATCGACGATCGCCGGGGCCGTCGTTTCGACGCTCCCGACTTCGGATTGGGGATCCATTCGGAGCCGGAACAGGTCGACGAGCAGGCGCGCGATCGGCGCGTTGCCCGCGAGCGCCTCCTCCATGTAGGTCTGGCTGAACGTGCTCTGGGTCTGGCGGATGTACTTTGCGATCGCCCGGAGCAGCGTGATCTCGCGCCACGTCAGCCCGGCGCCGAGGACGAGCCGGTTGAAGCCGTCGTTCTCCGCCACGCCGTGCCAGACCTGCGCGAACGCCTCCTGAAAGCTCTGCCGCACGCGGTCGGTCTGAAGCTCGGCGGTCTCCGCGTGGTCGAGCCCGAAATCGTAGATCCAGACCGTCGGAGCGCCCTCCGGCCGAACCTCGAACGGGCGCTCGTCCGTGACCTTCACGCCCATGTTCTCGAGCAGCGGAAGCACGTCCGAGAGCAGGATCGGCTGGCCCGAGCGGACGATCTTGAAGGCAAGCCGCTCCTGCCCCGAACTGAGTGGCAGGTAGAGGCTGAGATCGAGGTCGCCTGCAGGGTCGAGCTTCTCGATTCGCCTGATGTCGGCGACCGCGGCGCGCGGAGGGAAGTCGTCGCGGTAGGCGGCCGGGAACGCCTCGGCGTACTTCGGAAAGAGGCGCGCCGCGTCCTCTTCGCCGAGCTCGACGACGAGCGCGTCGTGGAGGTCGTCCGTCCATGACCGCGTCGCCTCCGCGAGCCGCTTCTCGATCTGCGCGACGTCGTAGTCCCGCGGGGCCGTCGGATCGGTGTAGACGATGATGTGCAGGCGCACGAGGACCGACTCGGTCACGCGTGCGGTGTAGTCGACGCCGACGCCTCCGAGCTCCTCGGTGAGGATTTCCTGCAGACGGTTGCGCGTGGCGGTCGTGTAGCGGTCGAGCGGTAGGAAGACGAGGCAGGAGAGGAAGCGGCCGAACGTGTCGCGGCGGAGGAAGAGGCGGACTCGGCGGCGCTCGCCGAGCTGCAGGATGCCGAGCGCCGTCTCGTAGAGGTCGTCCCCCGAGATCTGGAAGAGCTCGTCGCGCGGATAGGTCTCGAGGATCTGGACGAGCGCCTTGTAGTCGTGGCTTCCCCTGGTGAAGCCGCTGCGCTCGACGACCCTCTGCACCTTCCGGCGCAGGAGCGGAATCTGCCACGGGCTCGCGCTGTACGCCGTCGAGGTGTAGAGACCGAGGAAGCGGCGCTCGGCGAGGACCTCGCCGTTATCGTCGAAGCGCTTGATCCCCATGTAGTCGAGGTACGCCGGCCGATGGACCGTGGAACGCGAGTTTGCCTTCGTCAGGTTGAGCGGGATCGGCACGCGGGCGAGCCGGCGGACCTCGGGCGGCAGCTGCGAGAAGCTGCGCGAGGCCGGTTCGCTGCCGGTCTCGCGCAGGATCCCGAGCCCTGAGCCCGGCACGCAGCGCAGGACGTCCTCTCCGCCTGCCACCGAAAGTTCGTACTCGCGGTAGCCGAGGAAGGTGAAGTGGTCGTCGTGCACCCACTCGAGGAGAGCCTTCACGTCATCCAGTTCTTCCGCGGCGACCGGCGGTGGCCGCTCGTCGAGCTCGGCAATCGCGTCCTGTAGCTGCTGCCGCATCGCCTGCCAGTCCTCGACTGCGGCGCGCACGTCCGCAAGCGCACTCTGCAACGCGGCGACAAGCTCGTCGGCTTCGGCTGGGGAGCGCCGGTCGATCTCGACGTGGATGACCGACTCGGGAGCGCCGTCGTCCGTCAACTCGACAAGCTTGCCGTCCTCGTCGCGGCGGACGTGCACGACGGGATGCAAGAAGAGATGGATAGCGCTGCCCTGACGCGTGAGAGCCATCGCGACGGAGTCGACGAGGAAGGGGATGTCGTCGGTGACGATCTCGACGACGCTGTGCGGTGAGTCCCAGCCGTGCTCCTCGATCGCAGGCGTGTAGATGCGCACCTTCGTCTCGCCCGCCTTGCGACGCTGCAGGAGCTGCCAGTGTGAGAGCGCGGCGCCGTAGAGGTCGAGCTCGCTGAGATCCTCGAGCGCCGCGCCGGCAAAGTAGCGCCGGACGAACGCCTCGATCTGCGGGGCCTCCGTCTGGGGTGCCTTCGCCCGCACGTGGTCGACCGCCTTGTCGACGAGCGCAACCTTTGCGTCCACGGACTTCACCGTCATCGGCGTGTCCAAGTATGGCGCAGTCTTAGACGACGGTCACGATCACCCGCTGAACCTCGTTGTTCGCGTAGCCGCCGACGTTCCATGCCTGCGCGGCCGGCTGTTCGCGTCCCGAGTCGTCGCGGGTGCGGCAGCAGAGCACGTGCCGTCCGAGCTCCACGGCGTTCCACTCGAAGCTCCAGCGCTGCCAGGCCCACCGGCCGTGCTCCGGCTCGTCGAGCCGGGCGGGCTGCCATGTCGCGCCATCGTCGGTGCTCACCTCGACGGCGGCGATCGGCGCGTGGCCTGACCAGGCGCGGCCCTCGATCGTCCACGTGCCGGGCGGTACTGTTCGCTCGCGCGTCATGAACTCGGGGATGCCCGGCGGCACCATCAGCGCGCGCGGAAAGATGCGCGACAGTGGCTCGCCTTGCTCGTCGCCCGTTTGCCGAAGTCGGTAGCCGCGCGCTTGCTGGTAGCCGGTGAACGGCGCGTCGAGGAGTGTGAGTTGGGTGAGCCACTTGACGTTCGTCATCCCGTACCAGCCGGGCACGAGCAGCCGGAGCGGGAAGCCATGCTGGGGCGGGAGCGGCCCGCCGTTCAGCTCATAGGCGAGTAGCACGTCGGAGTCGCGCGCATCCGCGAGCGCCAGGCTGCGCTGGAAGCACTGCTCCTCGTCGTTCTCGACGCCGCGGTCGAGTCCCGTGAACAGCACCTCCACGGCGTCCGCCGTTGCCTCCGCGCGCTCGAGCACGTCGCGCAGCCTGGCGCCGCGCCAGCGGCCGGTCCCGACGGCCTCCAGCAGCCAAGGTTGGCTGACCGGGCGCGGCGTCAGCCGAGCGCGTCCGTTCCCGGCGCACTCCATCGTCGCGACGACCTCATGCGCGGGCAGCGCGCGAAGCTCGTCGAGACTCAGCGAGAGCTCCCTCGCGACGTGCCCGTCGACCGTTAGGCGCCACGCCCGCGCGTCGACCTTTGGGATGTCGTAGTGGATCAGCAGATAGTGCAGCCCGATCGGCGTGATCGACTCGCGGAGCGCCTCGAGCGGCATCCCGTGGTTCCGCGCCGCGAGCTGAAGCTCTTCGAGGCTGATTCCACGGTCGTCGGTCATCTCGTTAGTATTGCTTCATGCCGCGCTACCTGATCGTCCGAAGCTTCGACGTCGGCGAGGCGGAGATGCCCGCGGTCGGCAGGCGCTCGAGGGAGATCGTCGAGAACGAGTTGCCGGAGATC
>JALYLO010000515.1 GCA_030774175.1 Actinomycetota bacterium | reverse complement strand
GATGTGCGCATGTGCGTACGGAGAGCGCACGAAGTGGATGTAGCCCATGCCGTGGCGCTTGACGTCGTCGACGAAGACGCCCTGGCCCTGCACGAGCCGCCGGTCCTCTTTACGCGGGACGCTCTGGCCCTTCCACTGCTCGGCCGGCCCGGCGACCTCGACCTGCTCGGGAGCGATCGTCGTGCTCAGGGTGGTAGACGTCACGGTGTTAGGTGTCACGGTGGTAAATGTCACTGCCCGCTTGCCTCCTTGACGGCTTCGAAGATGTTCCAGTAGCCGGTGCAGCGGCAGATGTTGCCCTGGAGCCCTTTCTTGATCTCGTCCTCGGACGGGGTCGGGTTCGAGCGCAGGAGCGCGGTCGCGCTCATCAGCATTCCGGGCGTGCAGTAGCCGCACTGGAGCGCGTGGTGCGCGCTGAACGCCTGCTGGAGCTTCGAGAGCTCGTCGCCGTCGGCGAGGCCCTCGACCGTCTCGACGCTCGAGCCGTCGGCCTGGACGGCGAGCAGCATGCAGCTCTTCACGAGCGTGCCGTCGAGGATCACCGAGCACGCGCCGCAGTTGCCCGTGTCGCAGCCGATATGGCTGCCGGTGAGGTCGAGGTCGTCGCGGATGAAGTGGATGAGCAGCTTCCGCGCCTCCACCTCCCGCTCGTAGGTGGTCCCGTTGATCGTGACCGAGATCGACCGTGCCGGCGAGACGGTGCCTGCTTCCACCTGCTTCAGCTCCGCCTGCTCTCGGCTGCCTGGTCGAGCGCCCGGACGGCCAGGACCTCGGCGAGGTGCGTACGGTACTCGCTCGAGGCGTGCACGTCGGCGGGCGGCTGGAGATTCGCGCTACGCACCGCTGCGCGGACGGACTCGGCGTCGGCGTCGGCAGGCTGGAGGAGCACCGGCACCGCATCGACGCAGCCGAGCGCGATCCTCACGCTGCCGTTGACCGCGGCGGCGGCGCTCACGATGCAGGTTCCCTCGACGCCGAGCGTGACGGCGGCGAAGCCGTCGCTGCGGCCGGCCGGGACAGTGATCCGGGTCAGGAGCTCGCCCTGGCCGGCGGCGGTCAGGTAGACACCGAGGAAGAAGTCGGCTGCCGAGACGGTGCGCTCGCCGTCTGCGCCGTGAATCGTCATCTGGGCGTCGAGCGCGACGAGGAGCGGCGGCAGGTGATTCGTCGGATCGTTGGTGCAGATGTTGCCGCCGATCGTGCCGCGGTTGCGCACCTGCACGTCGGCGATCTGCGAGCAGACGTCGCCGAGGATCGGCCGGGCGCGCGCCTCGCTGGACTCGACGATCTCGGTGTAGGTCGTCATCGCCCCGATCCGAAGCGTGCCGTCCGCGTCGAGGTCGATCCCCTTCAACTCGTCGATGCGGCTCAGGTCGATCAGCGCGTCCGGCGAGCCGGCGCGCGCCTTCATCACGTTGATCAGCGTCTGGCCGCCGGCGAGGGCGCGGGCACCGTCGTTCTCGGCGAGCAGGGCGAGCGCCTCGGCGAGCGACTCGGGCCGCGCATAGCCGACTTCACGAAGGAGCATCGTGCCTCGTTTTATAAGATGTCTGATCCACTGAAAGCAAGTCGCGTCCGGCGCAGCCTACGTCGGCCTGGCACGACTGGTGCTGGTGTCTGACACCCAGTCGCAGTTCGGTGCGCCGCCGCAGTTCGAAAAGGTGTCTGACACCTTGCGCCGTGTCGGCGCGATCCCGCCTGCAGCGGAGACGGTGTCAGACACCTGGCCAGTGGTTCGAGCCCACCCGCCGCTACTTGGTTGTTGGTGTCTGACACCCGCTTGCCAGCCACCGCTCGCCCCGCAGTTCGAAAAGGTGTCTGACACCTGTTCGGTTCGAGGCGCGAACCCGCACCGCTGGGCTCGGTGTCAGACACCAGCCAGCCAGCTCACCCCAGCAGTTCGCGGTGGCGGACGAGTGATGCCAGCACGGCGTCGATGTCCTCCTCGGTGTTGTAGGAGTGCGGCGAGACGCGAAGGCTCCCATCCCGCTCGGAGGTGACGCAGCCGTCGGCCTGCAGGGCGGCCACGAGCCCGGGCGAATTGCTCAACCGGATGCAGACGAGGGCGCCCCGCCTTTCGTGCTCACGCGGGGTGACGACGATGCCGCCGAGCTCGTCCACGCCGGCGATCAGCCGGTCGTTCAGGGAGTTGACGTGCTCCCGCGTCTCCGCGATGCCGATCTCCGCCATCAACTCGATCCCGGCGATGCCGGCATAGATCGCCGGGATCGGCGGCGTGCCCGACTGGAACCGCCGAGCCGTCGGGGACGGCGAGTAGTCGTAGATGTCCATCTCGAAGATGTCGCGGTCGGCGAACCACCCGGTCTGGGTCGGGAGCAGTCGCTCCGAGAGCCCGGGCCGGACCCACATGAACCCGAGGCCGGCTGAGGCGAGCAGGTACTTCAGAACGCCCGCCGTGACGACGTCGACGCCGAGCTCCTGGACGTCGAGCGGGTACGTGCCGATCGCCTGGTACGCGTCGAGCACGACGAGCGCGCCACGATCGTGGGCGATGCGGGCGATCTCCTCGACGGGCAGCCGAGCGCCGTTGCGGTAGCAGACCGCGGTGATCGACACGACGGCCGTGCGCTCGTCGATCGCATGCTCGAAGCGCTCGAGCGGGATCTCGTTCCCCTCCGCGGCGACGTGCACGACCTCGGCGCCGCGCAGCTCCTGCGCGTGCCAGATCTGCCCGACGGTCGGGAACTCGAAATCCGAGATGACGACGCGCGGCCGCTCCCCAAAATCGACCGAGCTCGCGAACGCGCTCAGCCCGGCCGACGCCGAGGTCGTCACCGCGACGTCGTCGGGCACGCCGTTGACGAGGCGCGCGAAGGCCGCGCGGGCCGACTCCGAGCGCTCCACCCAGTAGTCCCACGGCGCGCCGCGGTCGTCCCAGCCGTCGAGGAAGTGGAGGTAGGCGGCGCGGACCGTGTCGGAGAGCGCGCCCTGAGAGCACGAGTTGACGTAGGCCAGCCGCTCGAAGATCGGGAAGCGGTGCCGGCAGCGGGCGGCGACGGATGCGGTGCTAGCGGCCAAGGTAGGCCTTCCTCAGGCCTTCGTCCTCGCGGAGGTCGGCGGCCTTGCCCTCGAGCACGAGCCGGCCGGTCGAGAGCACGTAGCCGCGGTCGGCGATCGAGAGCGAGACGTTGGCGTTCTGCTCGACGACCAGGATCGCGACACCCGACTCGTGCACCTGCTTGATGATCTCGAAGTTGCGCTCGACGAGGATCGGTGCGAGCCCCATCGACGGCTCGTCCATCAGCAGGAGCTTCGGGCGCGACATCAGCGCCCGACCCATCGCGACCATCTGCTGCTCGCCGCCGCTGAGCGTGCCGGCGAGCTGCGAGCGCCGCTCGTCCAGGAGTGGGAAGAGCTCGTAGACGCGCTCGAAGTCCTCCTTCG
>JALYLO010000514.1 GCA_030774175.1 Actinomycetota bacterium | reverse complement strand
CCCCCCCCGCCGCGATCGCTTCGGGCGCGTCTTAGACGCCCGCCTCGCCGCCCGGGCAGATGCGGGTGAACGAGAGGGAGTTGTCCGGGAACGTCGAGAAGATCGGGTCGCCGTAGAAGTTCTTCGGCGACGCGAAGCAATGGAAGTACTTCGTGCTGTACGTCGACCACCGCGGCCCGACGAAGAGCGGGACGATCGGCAGGTTCTGCAGCCAGATCTTCTCGAGCTGCGTCGCGATCGCCTGCTGCTTCTTCGGGTCGAGTGTCACCTTCCACTGGTTGAGCAACGCGGTCGCGGCGGCGTTGTACGTGTGCGACCAGTTGCCCGTGCTCGAGGCGTCAGTCCCTGACGGAATGAGCGAGTTCTGCGACAGGTTCGCGTTGAAGTACCCGTACGGCGACGCTTGCGAGCCGTTCTGCCAGAGCAGCGTCGGGTTCTTCGTGGCGAACGCGTTCGGGTACCACGAGTTCCAGTCGGGCTCGAGCTTCACGTTCGAGTCGATGCCGATGTCCTGGAGGTTCTTCGTGATGATCTGGTTCGACGCCACCCAGTCCGACCAGCCGGAGATCACGTGGATGTCCAGGTTGACGGCGTTGCCCTTCGGGTCGAGCAGCTTGCTGCCCTTGTACGTGAAGCCGTTGTCGGTCAGCAGCTTCTTCGCCGCGGTCGGGCTGTAGGTGGCCAGTGCCTTCGCCTGCGCCTTGACGCTTGCGTCCTTGACCCAGCCGGGGAAGAGGCCGTTCAGGCCGATCGCGTCCGTCGGCGGCGCGTAGCCGTACTCGCCGAGCTTCGACACGGTGTTGCGGTCGATCGCCATCGAGAGCGCCTTGCGGAACGCCACGATGCTGTACGGGTACGTGTTGTTGTCGAAGACGAGCGAGATCGGATACGCGGTGGTCGCGTAGAACGAGTGGAAATGCGCCTTGTCCTTGGCTTCGTACGCCTGCGCCACGTTCGGGACGAAGTTGTGCGTCCAGTCGACCTGGCCGCTCTGCGCCAGCGCGAGGGCCGCGTCGTTCGAGGCTGCCTGCACGTATTCGAGGCAGTTGATCAGCGGCTTGCCCGCCTGCCAGTAATGGGGGTTCTTGCTGAACACGAAGTCCTGCGTCGTGAACCGCGTGATCTTCGTGAACGGCCCCGTGCCGACCGGGTTGGGGTTCGTCCAGGTTGCCGGGTCCGCGACCTTCGACCAGATGTGGCGTGGGATGACGTACTGGCCGTTCAGCGTCGCCGCGATGAACTGGGAGTCGGCCGTCTTCAGGTTGATCACGACGGTGTACGAGCCCTTTGCGGAAACCGAAGAGATATTCGTGTCCGGGCGGGTGACACCGATCAGGTCCATGATCTTGTTCTGCCTGCCGGCGGTCAGGCTGTAGACGACGTCTGAAGCCGTCATCGCCTTGCCGTCGGACCACTTGACGCCCTTCGCGATCGTCAGCGTCAGCGTCTTGTTGCTGTTGCTCCACTTCCAGCTGCGGGCGAGCCACGGAACGGCCGGCTTCCCGCCCTCGGGATTGACGATCAGGCCCTCGTACATTGCGCCCCTGATGAACTGGCCGCTCGGCAGGCCGGTTGCAATGTAGGGGTTGAAGTTCTTCGTGAACGCGGGGTCGCCAGACCCCGTCATCACCAGGCACGAATGAGCTTTCGCGCTGGAGGCCGCCGCGAGGGGTGCGGCCGGGGCGATCCTCGCGGCCGTAAGGGCCGCGATGACCAGGGCGGCTCCGACGCCGACGGCTGCGAAGCCGAGACGGCGCGGGGAGGGGACTTGGCGTGACATCTGCCTTCCTTTCTCGCCCGGGCGGGCGAACGGGCTGATCGGCGGGTGCTGTTCCGGAAATTCCCGGAAACGGTTAACACGTAAGAGGCTGTCTTGTCAAGCCGGATCGGCGCGGGCGGGCACGTTTTTGCGCCGCAAGCTGCCGGTAATTGCCGGAAACGGTTCCGGATGATTGAATGCCCGCATGGCCCAGACCGAATCGAGCCCCGAACCGAAGTTCCGCGGGCGCGCGACGATCCGTGACATCGCCGACCTCGCCGGGGTCTCGATCGCGACCGTCTCGCGCGTGCTGAACGATCGGCCGGACGTTGCGCCCGGGACCCGGGAGACGGTGCTGCAGGTTGTGCGGCAGCACGGGTTCAGCACGAACCGCGGGGCCCGCGCTCTCTCGAGCGGCCGGAGCGGGATCATCGGACTGACGCTACCGGTCGTGAACGACGCGTACTTCGGGCCGATCTTGAGCGGCGCCGCCGAGGCGCTCTACGAGCAGGACATGCGCATCGTCCTCTGCCCGACCCAGCACGAGCACGATCGCGAGGTCGGGCTCCTCGAGCGGCTGATGCGCGGCACCACCGACGGAGCGATCCTGATGCTCCCGGAGGAATCGGGCGAGGAGTTGCGCCTCTTGCAGAGCCACGGCTTCCCGTTCGTGGTCGTCGATCCGCGTGAGCGCCCGCCCGAGGGAATCCCGTGTGTGTCGGCGATGCACGCCTCAGGCGCGACCCAGGCAACGGAGCATCTGCTTGCACTCGGCCACCACCGCATTGGCGCGATCACCGGCAGCAAGGGCTGGTATGCGACGGAGGAGCGAATAGCGGGCTTCCGCGGCGCGCTCGCCGCCGCCGGAATCCTCGCCGATCCGGACCTGATCGAGTACAGCGACTGGCAGATCGGTCCGGGCAGGGAGGCCGCGTTACGGCTGCTCTCGCGCGTCGACCGACCCACGGCGATCTTCGCGTTCAACGACAACATCGCGATCGGTGTCCTGCACGCAGCGCGGAAGCTTGGCCTGTCCGTGCCCGACGACGTCTCGGTGGTCGGGTTCGACGATACCGCGCACGCGACGATCGTCATGCCCGAGCTCACGTCGGTCCGTCAACCGCTTGCGGAGCTCGGCCGCACCGGCGTCAGCCTCCTCACCCGGATCCTCGACGGCCAGCGGCTCGACGCACTCCGGATGGAGCTCTCGACGCGGCTCGTCGTGCGCGAGTCGACGGCACCGCCTCGCGCATGAGCCGGCGCGCCGCAGCCGCGAGCATCGCGCTCGTCGCTGTGGTGCTCGCTGCGGCAGGATCATCGAAGCCCGAGCGCGGCTTCGTCGTGCGGCCGCTCGTCGCCGACGTCGGCCGACGCGCTCCGGTCGTCGACCCGAGCCTCGTGAACGCCTGGGGTCTCGCGGCGAGCCCCACCGGACCGTGGTGGACGGCGAACGAAGCGCGCGACTCGAGCACGCTCTACTCCGGCGAAGGCCGAAGGCAGCATCTGATCGTGGCTGTCGGAGGCGGCCCGACCGGGGTCGTCTTCAACGGCGGCCGGGAGTTCCGGATCGCCGCCGCCGGCAGGTCGGACCCTGCGCGGTTCATCTATGCGTGCGAGGACGGCAAGGTGCGGGCGTGGACGCCCACGGTGCCCGTCGGCTGGTCGACCAAGTCGGCCGTTGCAATCGACGAAGGTGCGGAAGCGGCAGTGTTCCGCGGGATCGCGCTGGCCGGCGGCAGACTGTACGTGACCGACTTCCACAATGCGCGCGTCGACGTCTACGACGGCGCGTGGCACCGGCTCACTCGACGCGGCGCGTTCGCCGATCCGAAGGTTCCCGCCTGGTACGCGCCGTTCGGCATTCGCGCCATGGGCAACCGCATCTTCGTCACCTACATGTGGCGTGCGCCTGTGAACGGCAACGACTCACCGACGGGCGGGTACGTCGACGAGTTCGACCTCGACGGCCGCCTCGTGTCGAGGGTGGCGCGCCTGGGTGCGCTGAACGCGCCGTGGGGTCTCGCCAGGGCGCCACGATCGTTCGGGCGTTTCGGAGGCGACCTCCTGGTCGGGAACTTCGGCGACGGGCGGATCAACGC
>JALYLO010000513.1 GCA_030774175.1 Actinomycetota bacterium | reverse complement strand
GAATGGCGAAGGAGCGCCTCGCCGATTCCGCGCCTGCGCCAGGCACGACGAACGCCGAGCGTGCCGACCCAGCCATAGCCGGCGTCGCCGGAGCGCTCCGGGAAGTTCAGTGAGAGGCCCGCGACCTCGTCTCCGTCCCAGGCGAGAAGCCAGAGCGACGGCTCGAAGTTCGACTGCTTGACGCCGAACGCGCGCCAGGTCTCGATCGGCTGCGGGTTGTGGCCCCAATGGTCTGCGAAGGACTCCTCCTGGGCCTCGTACGTGCGCTGCTCGTCCTCGCCCGGTCGGTAGGCGCGGATCTCGATCCCGTCGATCGGCGCCGGCGAAGGAGGCGGCTCGTCTGCGAGCTCGATCTCCATCGTGTAAGACGCCCGGAGCGGGCGGTAGCCGCGGGCGGCGACGAGGAGTTCCAGGTCGTGTCCCTCGACGAAGAACGTGCGGGCCCGCTCGGCGCCGTGCGCGCGCGCCTGCGCCTCGGCCCAGTCGAAGACCTCGTCCCAGTGGCCCGGCGCGGCCGCATCGACGTCCATCTTGCCGGCGTCGATCCAGATGTCGACGTAGCCGACGATCGTGCCGTCCTCCACGAGGACGCGCAGATTCTCGGGCTTCAGCGCCTCGTTGCGGAGCCATTCGCGGATCTCGCCACCGTCCATGCGCCGCGACTCGCCCCACGCTTCGAGAAAGAGCGACGCGACGGCATCCGCGTCCTCCTCGCGCAGCTCACGCAGCTCCAGCACCGAGCGCCTTCTCGAAGGTGACACCCGACCAGCCGGGGCGCATGCCCATCCGCTCGTAGAGGCGAAACGCGCCGGTGTCGCTCTGCACGTCGACCCCGAGGCCGATGCTCGGCTGTCCGCGCTCCCAGAGCCGTGCGAAAGAGGCAGCGACCAGCGCCTCGCCGACTCCGCGGCGGCGCCAGGGAGCGCGGGTGAAGAGCACGTCGATCCACCCGCCCCCGTAGGCCTCGAGGCGGCAGATCGCACCGCCGACGATCGCGCTCCCGTTGCGCGCGACCGTCCAGAGCGACGGGTCAAATGCCGGCTTCTCGAGGTGGAACTGTGACCACGACTCGAAGGATCGCGGCGTGAACTCCCAGTGGTCGGCGAAGGCCTCCTGCTGTGCAGCATGGAAGGCCGACGCGTCGACCGCCCGATCGAACAGCGTGCCGCGCAGCCCCGCGGGCCAGACCGGCGCCCGCGGGGCGTCCTCGAGGTCGATTCGCAGCTCCCTGAACCGGCGAACCTCGTGATAGCCGAGCGCCGTCAGCAGGAAGCGCGCCGGCGTGTCGGTCTCGAGAACGACGTTCTGCAGCCGCTTGGCTCCGCCGGCACTGGCCTCGTCCTCGAGGCGGGCGGCGAGTTGCGTCCCGAGCCCCCGGCCGAAGACCCCCGGGTGGACGTACGCTTCGGCCCGCCAGAGCTCACCCAGGTCACTCGAATGGCCGTAGCCGACGACGCGGTCACCGTCGAGTGCGACCCAGGTGTGCTCCGCGAGGTTCGTGGTCCGCCACTCGTCCTCCAGGTCGGCAAGGCTGTAGGCGGACTCGCCGCGGCAGGCTCGCTCGTGCGCGGCCACGACCTCGGCGGCGGCGGCCAGGTCCCGCGGCTCGCAACGCCTAAGCTGGAACGAGCTCATCGAGCGTCTCCGGCAGCGCCAGCAGATCCGGCAGCTCCCGGGTGGATGGAACGGCCGGAGCCGGCTCGCCGAGCCGGTTGATCCAGACGCTACGCAATCCCAGCTCGTTGCACGCGGCGATGTCGTGGAAGAGCGACGCCCCGACGTGCACGTGACCCTCGCGAGGCGCGCGCGTGCGCAAGAAAAGCTCCTCCCAGTGCCGGTGCGCTGGCTTGTAGGACCCGATCTCCTGGGCGACGACGACCTCGTCGAACGGCACCCCGATCTGCACCTGCGACGCGGCGATGAAGTCGTCGTCGGTATTGGAGAGAATCGCGAGCTTCCAGCCACGCCTCCTCGCTTCCGCGAGGGCACCGCGCGCCTCCGGGAAGGCGCGCCACCCAGGCAGCGAATCGGCGAGCCCATGCTCGGAGCCCGGCGGCGCGCCGAGGCGGCGCATCGCCTCGGTCAGCACCTGCCGATAGCTCAGCGCGCCGTCGCGCTCGAGTTGCGGCTCGAGCTCGTGGTAGCGGTCGAGTTGGGCGTCCGCGCTGTCCTCGCCGAACACGCGCGCGAGCTCGGCCCGGATACCTCCGTTCCAGTCGATCAACGTGCCGTAGCAGTCGAAGCTCGCCCACCGGTCCACAGTCTTCGATGACACCGGACCAGGTTACGCGGCCGCCTCCTCTGTCGGCGGCCGGTACGCGAGGATCTCCCACCCGTACGCGTCGAGCCACGCCCTCGAGTCCCGATACTCCGGGCGGCGGGACTCGACGAGGCGCCAGAATCGGGCCCCGTGGTTGTGCTCGACGAGGTGGCACACCTCGTGGACGACGACGTAGTCGAGGACGTCGTGCGGTGCGAGCACGAGGCGCCAGTTGAAGCTGAGCGCGCCGTTGCTCGAGCACGAGCCCCAGCGGCTGACCTGGTCGCGAAGCGTGATCCGCCGGTACGCGACACCGAGCGCCGCCGCTTCCGACTGCACGATCAACGAGATGCGCGCATCGGCCTCGCGGCGCCCCTGCTCGGCGGTCAGTCTCAGTTGGTCGAGCCCGAGGCGCGGCTCTACGAGCCGAGCCAGTTGCTTCTCGAGCCACGGCAAGTGCTCCCTGATCGCGGCGTCGATCTCGCCGTCCGTCGCCCGCGGCCGCACGACGAGCTCGGGCGGCAGGCCGTACCGGACGACGATGCGATGGCCCCGCACGCGCCCCGACCGGCGTATGTGCAGCTCGACCAAGCGACCGCCCACCTCCACAAGGCGCATGGCCAGACGGTAGGAGTCGCCTCGGACGACAACGGTCGTGACAAGGCGCCGTGCGTGGCCGGCGGGGCGCCGAGCTACTCGTCGAACGCCCGGACGACGATCGACGCGTTGTGACCGCCGAACCCGAACGAGTTCGAGACGGCAACGCGCAGATCGGGCAGATCGCGGGCCTCGTTCGGAACGTAATCGAGATCGCAGCCCGGATCCGGCTCGTCGTAGTTGATCGTCGGCGGCGCCTTCCTGTCTGCGATCGCCTGGACCGTGAAGACCGCCTCGACGGCGCCGGCCGCGCCGAAGCAGTGGCCGGTCGCCCCCTTCGTCGAGGACACCGCGAGCTTCTTCGCATGCTCCTCGCCGAACGCGAGCTTGATCACCCGTGTCTCGGCCGAATCCCCGAGCGGCGTCGACGTCGCGTGCGCGTTCACGTAGCCGACCTCGGTGCGGTCGACGCCGGCATCGGCCAGCGCCATCGTGATCGCGCGGGCTGGGTTCTCCCCCGTCGGGTCCGGCTCCGTCATGTGCGAGGCATCCGACGACATCCCGTAGCCGATCAGCTCGGCGTAGATCTTCGCGCCGCGCGCCTTCGCGCGCTCGAGCTCCTCGAGCACGAGGACCGCGGCGGCCTCGCCCATCACGAGCCCGTCGCGCCCGTTGTCGAACGGGCGGGAGGCCCGCGCCGGATCGTCGTTGCGACGCGAGAGCGCGCGCATCGCATCGAACCCTGCGATCCCCACCTCGGTGATGGGCGCTTCGGTGCCGCCCGCGAACATGACGTCGGCGCGACCGATGCGGATCTCGTCCATCGCGTCGCCGATCGCCATGTTCGACGCCGCGCAGGCGGTGCACTCGCTCATCAGCGGCCCCTTCGTGCCGAGCTCGATCGACACCCAGCCGGCTCCCATGTTCGGGATGATCGAAGGGATCGAGAAAGGGCTGACCCGGTCCGGGCCCCGCGTGAGGAGCACGTGGTAGCACTCCTGGTAGGACTGCAGCCCGCCGATGCCCGTGGCGATCGACGCGCCGAAGCGCGCGGGCTCCTTGGCCACCTCGACGCCCGAATCGGCCTCAGCCTGGCGCGCTGCAGCAATGATCATCTGCGCAAAGCGATCCATGCGCCGGGCCGCCTTCCGCTCGATCCACAGTGTCGGATCGAAGCCTTTCAGCTCACAGGCGAAGTGGACGTTGTAGTTCGCATGGTCGAACGCGGTGATCTCCGCGGCGCCGGACTCGCCTGCAACGAGCGACGACCACGACGTCTGCACATCGTTTCCGAGCGGGCTGACCATGCCCATGCCTGTGATGACCACGCGACGCATTCCGTTGGCTCCGCCCACTGTCACCCCTACATCCCCAGCCCGCCGTCGACGAGCAGCACGTCGCCCGTGATGAACGAAGCGTCGTCGGAGGCGAGGAAGCGTACAGCGCCGGCGATCTCGTGGGCCTCCGCAACCCGGCCGAGCGGCGTCGCCTCGACCATCGACGCCGTCGCCGCTTCAGGGAGGACGTCGGTGAGCTGGGTCTTCACGTAACCCGGCGCGACGACGTTCGCCCGCACGCCGCGCGAACCGAGCTCGCGCGCGATCGACTTTGTGAAGCCGATGATCCCAGCCTTCGAGGCCGCGTAGTTCGTCTGGCCCCAGTTGCCGTGCACGCCGACGACGGAGCTGATGTTGACGATCGAGCCCCCGCGTTTCTTCATCATCGGCCGCGTCACCGCGCGGCAGGTGTAGAAGACCGAGCTGAGGTTCGTGTCCAGCACCGTGCGCCAGTCGTCGTCCGACATGCGTGCAAGCAGTCCGTCACGGGTCAGCCCCGCGTTGTTCACGAGCACGTCCACATCGCCGGCCTCCTCCACGAGGCGCTTCGCGTCGTCGGCCGAGGATACGTCGGCCTGCACGGCGCGGCCCCCGATCTGCGCGGCAAGCTCCTCGGCTTCGTCGCGCCCGGAGCGGTAACCCACGACGACCTGCGCGCCGGCGCGGGCGAACTCCTCGGCGATCGCGCGGCCGATCCCGCGCGACGCGCCCGTTACGAGCGCGAGCTTCCCTTCGAGCGAGCAGAAAACCGTCTCGCTAGCCAAGTGCCTCCGTGACCTCGTCCAGCGACTCGACGTCGTTGACCGAGAAGGTTCGCACCGATCTGTCGATCCTCTTCAGTAAACCGCTGAGCAC
>JALYLO010000512.1 GCA_030774175.1 Actinomycetota bacterium | reverse complement strand
GGTCACGAGGATCGTCCCGGCGAGTCCGATCACGAACGCGCCCCACCAGTTCGTCTCCCTCGGCAGCCCGCCGCCCGCGTAGTCCAGCTCGTCAATCTGCGAAGACACGTCCATCCCTCCTGTCAAGACGACCAGTCAAACGGCCAATGAATCTCCCGTAGCCTCAGACGGCCAGCGACCCACCCGAGTAGGTAGGACCAGGCTAGTTCCGTCCAACGGTTCGCCCAACCCATCACCCTCGTACTCAATCTGATCGATGCCTGCTTCCATGAACCTTCCCTCGACCCGGATGCCGCTACCACGCCAGCCGAGGAGGCAAAAGTGACAGATGCATCGGCCGGGTACAAGAGGAGGATGGCAACAACAAGATGTCGGCGAGAGTGGAGGATGTGAACACACCCGAAATCGCGGCCTTCCTGGGCCGCTTCCCGCCCTTCGACGCGCTCTCCCCGGACGAGCTGGCAGCGGTCGCGGGCTCGGTCCAGGTGCGGAAGTATGCGGCCGGCGAGAACGTGCTCGTCGAGGACGCCCAGCCGGCCGAGCAGTTCTTCGTGATCGGCGACGGCTCTGTCGAGCTCGTCCACGAGGAGGAGATTGTCGACATCCTCGAGCCCGGCGAAAGCTTCGGCCATCCCTCGCTCTTGACCGGCCTCGCGCCGGCCTTCACCGTTCGCGCCCACGAGGAGACGACGTGCTACCTGATCCCGCGGGACGAGGCGATGCGCGTCCTCGCCAGCCCTGCCGGCGCGGGGTACGTCGCGGTGACCCTGCGGCAGCGGCTGGCGCAGACCGGCCATACGGTGCACGCGCTGCCAGCGGTCAGCACCGTCTCGGTCGGTGATCTGCTCCGGCGGCCGCCGCTCTTCTGCGAGGGCGACACGACGATCAGGGACGCGGCCCGGGTGATGACGGAGAACGGCGTCCAAGCGATCCTGATTCGGAACGGCGCGCGCATCTCGATCGTCACGGATTCGCGGCTCCGAGAGCGTGTGATCGCGCAGGAGCTCTCCTCGGAGAGCCCGGTCGCGCAGGTGGCCGTGCCCGCGGTCACCGTAGGGCCGCAGTATCTGGCCGTCGATGCCATCGTGGAGATGCTCGACGCCGGCGCCGACCACCTCATTGTCCTCGACAGCCGCAGCGGGTCGATCGGTCTGCTCACCGCCGCCGATCTGCTCGGCCTCGAGAGCCGCAGCCCCTTCGCGCTCCGCCACGCGCTGTTCCGCGCGCGAGACGAGGACGAGCTCGTCGAGACCGCCGCGCAGCTCCGGCAACTGCTGCTGGTGCTCGTCGACGCCGACGTGCCGCCCGAGAAGGTGGGCCGCGTCCTGTCGCTTCAGGCCGACACCATGACGGCGCGGCTGATCGACTTCGCGATCACGCGACACGGCCCGGCACCGGCGCCCTGGGCCTGGCTCCAGCTCGGCAGTGCTGCGCGCCGCGAATTCACGCTCGGATCCGACCAGGAGAACGCGCTCGCGTTCGCAGACTCCGAAGACGGCGCGGCTCACGATGCGTACTTCGAGCGGTTCGCACAGGACGTGAACGAGGGCCTCGCCCGCTGCGGGTTCACGCCGGATGCGAACCAGGTGCTCGCGCGGAACCGGCTCTGGCGGATGTCGCAGTCCGCGTGGCTGCGCGTCTTCGAGGAGTGCCTCGCATCGCCTGACGAGTCCCATCTGATCCGCGCGACGGTCGCCTTCGACTTCCGCCACGCTGGGGGCGGGCTCGAGATCGTGCCGCCGCTCGTCGCCGTGCTGCGGCGCGCGGCCGAGTTTCCCGACTTCGTCCGCCAGCTCGCGCGCTCGGCGAGGGCGTTCCGGCCGCCGCTCGGGTTCCGCGGCTCGCTCGCCGGCGGCCGCAAGGGCCGCGAGGGCAACCGCATCGACATCAAGCGCGGCGGCGTGATTCCGATCGCGAACCTCGCTCGGTTCCACGCGCTGACGAACGGCGTGACGATCTCCGCGACGCTCGACCGGCTCGTCGCCGCGCAGGAGGTCGGTGCACTCGACGCCGACACGGCGACTGGGCTACGGGAAGCGTTCGCGATCGTCTCGCGGATCCGGACCGCGCACCACGCGGCGCAGGTCGACGCCGGCGTGCCGATCGACAATCTCGTCGATCCCGGCGCGCTCGCCCCACTTGCCCGCAACGAGCTCCGCGAGGCGTTCCGCGTCGTCGCGCACGCCCAGAAGCAGCTGAGCGCCTACGTCCCGCTCGGGCTGTAGACGCGGGCGACTCGGTAGAATCCACCGCGCGCACGAGCACTTTCTACGGTTGTGCGGCTCGCGACGCTTGGTCAGGGTTGAAGCTGACGCGGGAAACCGCGGACGGACAGAAGGAGGGCGAGATGAAGACGATCGTCATCGGCTATGACGAGACCGAGTCTGCGAATCGAGCGCTCGGGCGTGCCGCCGACTTCGCCGAGGCGTTCGGTGCGAAGCTCATCATCACGAGCGTGGCGCCGATCCTCGTCGGCGTCGGGCGCAGCGCTGGGCCGACCGACCCGGCCGACTCGTTCGGCAAGCATCTCCAGGAGCTCACCCATGCCCGCTCGATCCTCGAGGGGCGCAAGATCGAGACCGAGTTCGTGCCTGCGGTCGGCGAGCCGGCCGACACGATCGTCGAGCTCGCGGAGGAGCGCCAAGCCGATCTGATCATCGTCGGAACGCGAGAGCCGAACATCCTCGAGCGGCTTCTCGGGCAGAGCGTGAGCCAG
>JALYLO010000511.1 GCA_030774175.1 Actinomycetota bacterium | reverse complement strand
CCGGCGTGCGGACCTGCGTCTTGCCGCGCAGCGTGCGGATGTAGGAGATGCCCTTGCGGTCGGCCATGGCCGCGATCAGCTTCGCCGCCTGGTTGGCGTCGGAGGGATGCAGCACGCAGCTGCCGTGGACTGCGCGGAAGGCCGCGAAGTCCTCGAGCGCCATCTGCGACGGGCCGTCCTCGCCGATCGAGACGCCGGCGTGCGACCCCGACAGGCGCAGGCTCGCGCGCGAGATCGCCGCCATCCGGACGAAGTCGTAAGCGCGGCTGAAAAACGCGGCGAAGGTCGACGCGAACGGCACCCAGTTGCGGACCTGGAGGCCGACGGCGGCGGCGACCATCTGCTGCTCGGCGATGTACTGCTCGAAGTAGCGGTCGGGATGCGCCTCGCGGAACATCTCGGCGTGCGTCGAGTTCGACACCTCGCCGTCGAGCGCCACGACGTCGCCGCGCATGGCGCCGAGCGCCGTGATGGCCTTGCCGTAGGCCTCGCGGGTCGCGACCTCCTCGCCGAGGTCCCAGGTCGGCAGCTCGCCGCCCTCCACCTCGAAGACGTGCGGCTCGCCGTCGCCCTCGGGCTTGCTGACGTCGACGGAGATCTCGCGGTAGCCGCCGAGCTCCTCGATCGCCGCGTCGGCGTCCTCGACCGGCTTGCCGTGCTTGCCGGGCTGGTCCTCGACCGCCTTGACGCCCTTGCCCTTCTTCGTCTTGGCGACGATGACCGTCGGCTTGCCCTTGGTCGCGCGCGCCTCGGTGTAGGCGGCGTCGATCGCGTCGTCGTCGTGGCCGTCGATCGCGATCGCGTGCCAGCCGAACGCCTCGGCGCGGCGCACGTAGGTGTCGAGGTCCCAGCCGACCATCGTCTCGCCCGTCTGGCCGAGCCGGTTGACGTCGATGATCGCGGTCAGGTTGTCGAGCTCCTCGTGCGCGGCGTGCTCGAACGCCTCCCACATCGAGCCCTCGGCCATCTCGGAGTCGCCGCACAGGCACCAGGTGCGGAACGGCAGGCGGTCCAGCCGCTTGCCGGCGAGCGCGACGCCGACCGAGATCGGCAGGCCCTGGCCGAGCGAGCCCGTGGCCACGTCGACCCACGGGATCACGGGCACGGGGTGGCCCTCGAACTTCGAGCCGAAGCGGCGGAAGCTCAGCAGGTCCTCGTCGCTGATCGCCCCCGCCGCCTTGAGCACCGAGTAGTAGAGCGGCGAGGCGTGCCCCTTGGAGAAGATCAGGTGGTCGTTGCGCGGGTTCTCGGGGTTCTGGAAGTCGAGCTGCAGGTGCTTCTCGAGCAGGACGGCCATCAGGTCGGCCGCCGACATCGAGGACGTCGGGTGGCCCGAGTTGGCCTCCGAGGAGGCGCGGATCGAGTCGACGCGCAGCTGCTGGCCGAGCTCGCTCATGCCGCCACCAGCTCGTCGCGCTTGGACTCGACGTCCGAGAACAGGTCCTTGAAGGACTTGGCGAACTTCTCCACGCCCTCGCGCTCGAGCGTCTCCGAGACGTCGTCGTAGTCGACGCCGGCCGCCTTCAGGTCCTCGAACACCTTCCGCGCGCCGTCGACGTCCTCCTCGATGGTGTTCCCGCGGATCTTGCCATGGTCGAGCACCGCCTCGATCAGCTCGCGCGGCATCGTGTTGACCGTCTCGGGGCCCACGAGCTCCTCGACGTAGATCGTGTCGGGGTAGTCGGGGTTCTTCGTTGAGGTCGACGCCCAGAGGCAGCGCTGCACCGAGGCACCCTTGTCCGCGAGCGCCTGCCAGCGGTCGCCCGAGAAGACCTCCTCGTAGGTCTGGTAGGCGAGCTTGGCGTTCGCGATGGCGAGCTTGCCCTTGAGCTCGTCGTGGCCGCCGAGCGCGTCGAGGCGCTTGTCGGCCTCGGTGTCGACGCGGGAGACGAAGAACGATGCGACGGATGCGACCCGGTCAGCGTCGCCGCCGCTCTCGACGAGCCGCTCGAGCCCGCGGACGTAGGCCTCGGCGACCTCGCGGTGGCGCTCGAGGGAGAAGATCAGCGTGACGTTGATCGGGATCCCACTCGCGATCGACTCCTCGATCGCGGGCAGGCCCTCCTTGGTGGCCGGGATCTTCACGAGCAGGTTCTTGCGATCGACCAGCTCGTGCAGGCGCTTGGCCTCCTCGATCGTGCCCTGCGTGTCGTGGGCGAGGCTCGGGTCGACCTCGAGCGAGACCCAGCCGTCGCGACCCGAGCCCCCGTCGTGGACCCGCCTGAGCAGGTCGCAGGCGCCCCGGATGTCGCGCGTGGCCAGCTGGAGGAAGACCTCCTTGGGCTCGGTCTCCTCCTTGAGGATCTCGCGCAGCTGCTCGTCGTAGTCGTCGCCGTTGGCGATCGCGCTCTGGAAGATGGTCGGGTTGGACGTGACGCCGTTGACGCCCTGGTCGATCAGCGCCTGCAGGTCGCCCTTCTCGACGAACTCACGGGACAGGAAGTCGATCCACACGCTCTGGCCATGTTCGGCGAGCTGCTGAAGCGGTGTGGTGGCCATGTCGGATCTCCTCACGAAGGTGGGCTTGCACGCACAGTTTGACCTGCCCGCGTGGGCGGGCGGTAAAACGCGTGGAGAACCGCTTGGGGACCCGCTAGCGGTGCGGTCTGGCGAGCTCGCGCAGCCAGTGCGCGACGGCCTGCTCATCGCGGCGCGCTTCCCGCAATAACGCGGCGCGCGCCTGGCTGGCGCGGACCGCGTTCTTGGACGGGCCGCTACCAGGCCGCGAGGGCATGCCGGAGGCGCGTGGCAGCGACGGAGACGGTTGGTGCCCGCGGCTGGTCGGTCCTTCGGAGATCAGGGACATCGGTGGCGAACCCTACATAGCCCGGCGCATTTCGTCTACACCCAAATGTCCGCCGCCCGACTTTGTCGCCTTCCGAACTGGCCAATCCCCTGCATATGACGAGTTCTCCCCCACTCGGGGAAATTCGAATGCAGGGCAGCCTCACCGCGAGGCGGCTATCCCCGGCTCGTCGGGGACAAACGGCGCGGCGAGGGTGGGGCAGACGCGCAGGACGACGACCGCGACGTCGTCGCGGACCGAGCCGCCGCCGATCTCGAGCACCTGCTCCTCGATGCGGCGCGCGATCACCGGCGCCTCGCGGCCTGAGCAGCCGGCGACGAAGCGCGCGAGGTTCTCGGGGCCGAAGCGGTCGTCGAGCGGGCTGACCTCGGTCACGCCGTCCGTGTAGAGGACGAGCGTGTCGCCGGGCGCGAGGAAGATCTCGGTCGAGTGGATCTCGGGATCGGGCAGGATGCCGAGCAGCGTGCCGGGCCGGCCCGCCGTCTCGACGCTGCCGTCGGCGCGCATCAGCAGCGGCAGCGGGTGGCCGCCCGAGGCGACGCGGGCCTTGAC
>JALYLO010000510.1 GCA_030774175.1 Actinomycetota bacterium | reverse complement strand
CCCGTGGCGGGGGCAGACTGCGAAGCCCTCCTCGAGATCGAAGTCGCCCTCGCAGAGCGGGCCGTCGTCGTGCGAGCAGCGATCCTCGAGCGCGTACAGTTCACCGTCAAGGTTGTAGACGCCGATGGTGAGCTCACCGTCCCGGACGAGCTTGACCGTGCCCGGAGGGAGCTCCTCGAGCGGACAGACGTCGAGCTCGGCCACTACCCGATCTCCAGCTCCAGCTCGCCGCCGGCCCACTCCTCCGGGAGCGGCGTCCCCTTCGCCTTGTGCAGCGCCACCTTGAGCACGCCGAGGCCGAGGATCGCGCACTTCAGGCGCACCGGCGTCAGCGGGATGCCGATCTCCTCCAGCAGCTCCTCCTTCGGCATCGCGGCGAGCTCGGCGACGGTGCGGCCGCGGATCATCTCCGTCAGCATCGACGTCGCGGCCTGGCTGATCGCGCAGCCGCGGCCCTCGAAGCCGACGTCGGCGACCGTGTCGCCGTCGAGCGTGAGCGACATCGCGATCTCGTCGCCGCAGAGCGGGTTCTGGCCCGCGGCGAAGGCGTCGCGCGGCTCGAGCAGCCCGTGCGAGCGCGGGCTCTTGTAGTGGTCGAGGATGACCTCCCGGTAGAGCTGCTCGAACTCGCTCACGAGAAGCTCTTGCGCACCTTGTGCAGCCCGTCCACCAGCCGGTCGACGTCCTCGGGGAGCGAGTAGAGGTAGAAGCTCGCGCGCGTCGTGGCCGCGACGCCGAGTCGCGTCATCAGCGGCTGGGTGCAGTGGTGGCCGGCACGGACGGCGACGCCCTCCCAGTCGAGCACCTGGGCGACGTCGTGCGGGTGCACGCCCTCGACGTTGAAGGAGACGATCCCCGCGCGCCGCTCGGCGGGCGGCCCGTACGTCTCGACCCACGGCAGCTCGGCGAGCCGGCCGAGCGTGTAGGCGGTCAGCTCGTGCTCGTGCCGGGAGATCGCCTCGAGGCCGACGGCGGTGACGTAGTCGATCGCGGCGCCGAAGCCGACCGCCTCGGCGATCGCGGGCGTGCCGGCCTCGAACTTGTGCGGCAGCTCATTCCAGGTCGTCCGGTCGAGCGCGACCGAACGGATCATCTCGCCGCCGAGGTTGAACGGCGACATGCCCTCGAGCAGCTCGCGCCGGCCGAAGAGCGCGCCGACCCCGCTCGGGCCGCAGAGCTTGTGCGAGGAGAAGGCGAGGAAGTCGCAGCCGAGCGCCTGCACGTCGAGCGGCCGGTGCGGGGCGGCCTGGGCGGCGTCCACGACCATGATCGCGCCCTGCTCGTGCGCCCAGGCGGCGAGCTTCTCGACGGGGTTGATCGTGCCGAGCGAGTTGGAGACGAGGTTGTTGGCGACGACCTTGACCCGGCCCTCGCGGGCGATCGCCTCCAGCGCGTCGAGCTGCAGCTCGCCGCTGTCGTCGATCGAGATGTGCCGGAAGCCGGCCCCCTGCCGCTTCGCGATGTACTGCCAGGGGACGAAGTTCGAGTGGTGCTCGAGCTCGGTGACGACCACGAGGTCGCCGGGGCCGAGGTTGTCGAGCCCCCAGGCGTAGGCGACGAGGTTGAGCGCCTCCGTCGTGCTGCGCGTGAAGACGATCTCGCGCGTCGAGGAGGCGTTGACGAAGGCGCGCACCTTCTCGCGGGCGCCCTCGAAGCCCTCCGTCGCCCGCTCGGCGAGGCGGTAGACGCCGCGGTGGACGTTCGCGTAGGAGTGCTCGTAGAACTCGCGCATCGCGTCGAGCACCTGGCGCGGCTTCTGCGCCGAGGCCGCCGAGTCGAGGTAGGCGAGCGGCTTGCCGTTGCGCAGCTCGTCGAAGACGGCGAAGTCGGCCCGCAGAGCCTGCGCGTCGAGCTTCTGCCTGGCGGCTGCGACGCGCTCGCCTGTCAGAGGGCTGCGGGTCGCGCTGGTGACCCTGCTAGCAGCCATCAGTCGATGCACTCCTCCGGGTCGATCACCTGCATCCGCTCGAACTCGTGGATGCAGTCGACCGGGTAGACGTCGACGCACGAGCGGTCTTTGATGTCGATGCAGGGCTCAGCGATGATGTAGGTCATTCAGCGTCTCCCTTGGGTCGTGCACAAGTTCGCTGCCCGTCGGCGCTCATCGCGCCGCTCGTGACGGTCCGTCAGCTTTTCTTCCCATAGCGCTAGTATTTATCTGAGGG
Source organism: Actinomycetota bacterium (assembly GCA_030774175.1). The sequence goes on along the minus strand of JALYLO010000510.1, from coordinate 125 downwards.
AGACAGTATGCGTCAAACGGAAGGTGGCGACAAACCGATGGCGGTGAGCCCGTGAGCCCCGGGCCGAAGAAGCGCCTCGCCGACTACGGCCTCAACTCCGAGCGCCTGCTCTGGCCGACCACGGG
>JALYLO010000509.1 GCA_030774175.1 Actinomycetota bacterium | reverse complement strand
GGTCCCGTACCGTGGCCTGTCAGAGAGAGGGGAGAAGATGATGCGGCTATTCATCCCTGCCGCGGCGGTCGCCGCGATCGCCGTGGCGGCGGTCGCCGGTGGTACCACTCGATCGGCGCACCTGGATGCGCGGGGCAGCATCGCCCCGCAGATCCTGCAGGCGCCAGGAGGGCCAGTGGCAGTCCAGCAGCGGTGGCTTCACGCCAGCGGTTGGTCGGGCTGCACCGCGGCGAGCGGCAACCTGCATTGCTACCTGCCGAGCGACATCCGCGAGGCCTATGGCATCGACCAACTGCCCGAAAAGGGCGACGGCCAGACCGTCGTCCTGATCGACGCCTACGGCAGCCCTGCGGCGTCGGACGAGCTGCAGGCGTTCCACGACGCGTTCTTCCCGAGCGAGCCGAAGCCCAACTTCGACCAGGTGTTCCCGCTCGGCCAGCCAGACTACAAGAACGCGAACGGTAATGGACAATCCGGTTCCGGCGCGGCGGCGAACTGGGCCGTGGAAGCCGCGCTCGACGTGCAGTGGTCGTATGCGGTCGCGCCGCACGCGCACATCGTCCTGATGGCGGTTGCGCCGGCAGAGACGCTCGGCGTCCAGGGGTTCCCGAACCTCTTCAAGGCGATCGACCAAGCGATCGACACATACCCGGCAGGCACGGTCTTCTCAATGAGCCTCGCGACCACCGAATCCACATTCGGCGGCGCGGCGGCGACTCAAACGGCCAAGTTCGACGCCGTCTTTCAGAAGGGCATCGCGAAGGGCGACTCCTTCTTCGGCGCGTCCGGCGACTGGGGAACGAACGCCCTCCTCAAACAGCAGCACAAGACGGCGGTCGGTTCGAACCCGGAAACCTTCTGGCCGTCTACGAGCCCGTACGTGACATCGGTCGGCGGCACCCAACTCCAGTTCGGATGGACGTGGGCCCCGAAGAGTGACGTGCCGTTCACACCGACCGACTTCAACCCGGACTACTTCAACTCGACCGCCGGTGGCAACCTCAACGTCGTCTGGAACGAGTCGTGGCTCCCCGCAGCGACGGGCGGAGGGCCCAGCTCGATCTACTCGCGGCCGTCGTGGCAGGACTCGGTCGCATCGAGGATCCCCGGCGACCACCGCGGGATTCCCGATCTCAGCTGGAATGCGGCGGTGAACGGGGCCGTGCTCGTCGACCTGCTGTCGTTCCTGCCTGCGGATCAGCAAGGCTTCTACCTGATCGGCGGCACGAGCGCCTCGACGCCGCAGACCGCCGCGCTGACCGCGCTCGTCAACCAACGACGCGGGAGTCTCGGCAAGGTGCCGATCGGCAACCTGGCGCCCAGGCTGTACTCCCTGCCGTCGAACGCGTTCGTCGACGTGGCGCCGACGCACCAGGGTGACGCCGGTGTGATCAGCGGCGACCTGAACTCGAACGCGATGTTCCAGTACAACCCCGATGGCAGCGTCAGCGTCGGCCCGGTCGCGGGCTGGCCCACCCTTACGGGCTGGGACATGACGACGGGCTTCGGTACCCCCTGGGCGCCGAACTTCGTCGCTGATCTCGCGGCGCTTTAACCAGCTTCGCCCCGGGCACGGGTGCCAGAAAGGCACCCGTGCCCGGCGAATCGGCGGGAGGTCACCGGTCACCGAGCGCCAGACCGAACGGGTATCTCAGGGAGCTCGCCGGCTAGTTGGCACGCGGTAGGTTGCGCAGGTGGCGTCGATCGATGCCGAGTCTGCCGCGACCGAAGCCTTGGCGCTGTGAACTGAGCATGGAGTCGATCGACCGTCTACGTACTGCACTCGCGGAGGCCGGCCACGCACAGGCTGTTCTCTCGCACCCAGAGACGCTTGCCTCCCTCGGGTGCTTCGAGACGCCGGCCGAGGACTGGCCCGTTGCGAACCCGTTTGTCGCGGTCCCGGCGCTCCTCTGTCTCGGCCCCGAGCATGCAGTCCTCGTCGTTGCCGACTTCCATGCGACCGACGTCCGCGCGTGCGGCGCGGGAGTCGTCACCTACAGGTCGTACGACTTCCAAAGCCCCCCGGATCCCGCGGGCGAGTTGCGAGCTGCGCTCATGACAGCTCTGGACGCCGCCGACATCGGCCCGGGCCCGACCGGCGTCGAGGCCATGGACCTTCGGCACGCGCTGGCCGAGTGGCTGCGGCTGGCAGGACGCATGCCTGTCGCCTGCGACGATGCCGTCGCGTCCTCGCGGCAGGTCGCTCCCGCCCCGGCGCTCGCAGCAATCCGCCGCGCCTCCCGGCTCGCGGATGTTGTGCAGCAGGCGATCAAGGATCACGCCGAGCCGGGTATCAGCGAAGCCGAGTTGGCGGGACTCGCCGCGGCAGCGATGTTCAAGGAAGCCGGCCGGCGCGTTCCGGCCATACTCACCGTCACCGTCGGAGCAGCGGCGACATCCACGGGCGGCTCCGTCGCGACTGCTCGCGTCGTCCAACCCGGCGATCTTGTCCTCACCGACACCTCGCCGTGGATCGACGGCGCCTGGTCGGACACCGCGAACGCGGTCTTCGCCGGCAAACCGGATGGGCAAACGCGACGCCGCTTCGATGCTGTCCGTCGCGCCCTCCACGAAGGCATCTCGATCTGCCGGCCGGGCGCGGTGGCGAAGGACGTCGATCGGGCGGTACGCGACCTCCTCGCCGAGCACGGGCCGACCTACGCGCACCATACGGGCCACGGGATCGGAGCCGCCTGGTCGGAGGAGCCGCGGATCACGCCGTACAACAACCTGCGGATCGAGGAAGGGATGGTGCTCGCGCTCGAGCCCGCGATCTACCGCCCGGGTTGGGGCGGCATCCGCCTCGAGCATGTCTTCCTCGTCGGTGCGAGCGACAATGAGATCCTGACGCGGTTCGAGCACACGCTGTGAGGCGAGGATGAAGATCGCGGCGCTCGAGGCGATCCCGGTCAGCGTTCCCTACCGCCATCGGGAGATCAGCTCCCAGGTCGCGAGAGATGGGGTCAGCGACGTGCTCGTGAAGCTGACGACGGACGAGGGCCTCGCCGGTTGGGGGGAGGCGTGCTGCGGCGCCGACACGCCCTCGATCGTGGCCGCCCTCCAAGCCATGGCGCCCTTCGTCGTCGGGCGAGACCCGTGGAACCGGGAGGCGATGCGCCGCGATGTGTTCACGCACGGCCTGTGGCAGTTCCGCGCCGGTACCGGCAATTTCGCCTGGGCAGGTATCGACATGGCCCTCTGGGATGTCTGCGGCCGAGCGTGCGGACAGCCGCTCTGGCGGCTCCTCGGTGGGCTCCAGCAGCATGATGCGACCTACTTCTACTACCTCACCCGCGGCACGCCGGAGAGCCTCGGTGCCCAGGTCGGCGACGGCCTCGGGGCCGGCTTCGAGGTCTTCTACCTCAAGGTCGGCCTCGACGACGCGGAAGACCTCGAACTGGTCGAGACGGTCCGCGAGGCGCTCGGCCCGGATCCGCGGCTCCGGCTCGACGCCAACGGAAGCTGGACGATTCCGCAGGCGCTTCGGAACCTCCGCGCCATGAGTGAGTACGACATCGACTTCGTCGAGCAGCCCGTCCGCGATCATCCGCCAGGGCAGCTCGCCGAGTTTCGTGCGCGGATCGACACGATCGTCTGCGCGAACGAGGGACTGTGGTCGGAGGCCGATGCGTATGCCCGCATCCGCGGGCGTGACGCCGATGTCTTTTGCTTCTCTCCGTACTGGGTCGGATCGATCGGGGGCTTTCACCGGCTTGCCTGGCTCGCGCACTACGAAGGGCTTCAGATCTGCAAGCACACCCACGGGGAGTTGGGTCTCGCCGCTGCGGCCTGCCACCACGTCGTCCTGACCCTGCCCAACGGCGTCGCTGGGCATCAGCAGACTGCGTACCTGATGGAGGGCGACATCCTCACCGAGCCGATCCCGATCGCGAGTGGCCCGCGCTGGGGGACGATCGACGGGCCGGGCTTGGGCGTGGAGATCGACGCTGACGCCGTCGCGGAAGCGGCGGCACGCTACCGGGTCGAGGGCCAGTACCGGCCCTGGCAGGACTACCAGCTCGCAAAGGAGGAACGGTGAGGGTCGGCCGGTTGAAGGGCAAGGTTGCGCTCGTCGTCGGGGGTGGCTCCGGAATGGGACGCGCCGGTGCGGTCGCCATGGCGGCGGAGGGCGCAGCGGTCGTCGTCTCCGACATCGCCGTCGACCGCGCCGAGGCCGTGGTCGCGTCGATCGCCGAGGGCGGCGGCCGAGGGGCTGCGCTGCACGTCGACGTCACGTCTCCCGAACTGGTTCAACACCTCGTCTCCGAGACCGTCGCTCGGTTCGGGCGCCTGGACGCCCTCTACCACTGCGCCGCCGACGTTCAGTTCATCAATACGAGCGACAAGCGTCTCACCGAGCTCGAAGACGACGTCTGGCAGCGGATGATCGACATCCATCTCACCGGGACGTTCCTGGTCCTCAAACACGTAGGACGGCAGATGATCGCGCAGGGCTCCGGCTCGATCATCGTCTCGAGCACGGTCGATGCCCTGGTCGGCTGTGCGGGCCTCGACTCGTACACGGCCGCCAAGGGCGGCGTGACGTCGATGGTGCGCTCCTTCGCCGCGGGAGCGGGGCGGGACGGGGTTCGTGTGAACGCAATCGCACCGAGCTTCGTCTCGACCGAGTCACAGCGGGTCTGGCTCGACGATGCGCAGGCGCGCTCCACAATCGCAAGCCTTCACATCTTGCCGATCCCGACGCCGGAGCAGATCGCGCCGTTTGTCGTCTACCTGGCGAGCGACGAGTCGGCTGCAGTGACGGGAACCGTCTTCCCGATCGACGCCGGCTACATGGCCTTCAAAGCTCAGGTTGACGTCATGGGCACGATGCAGGCCGGCTACTGAGCTGGGCACGGCCGGGCTGACACCCCCTCGGTCTATGCTCTCAGGCCTGTAGGCATGGCTGCGATCGAGCTCGAGCATGTGACGAAGGAGTTCGCCGGCGGCGTCATGGCTGTCGACGACGTCAACCTGACGATCGCGGACGGGGAGTTCATGGTGCTCGTCGGCCCGTCGGGCTGCGGGGAATCGACCCTGCTGCGGATGATCGCGGGGCTCGAGGAGATCACTGACGGAACGATCTCGATCGGCGATCTCGAGGTGACGGACCTCGAGCCGCCCGATCGCGACATCGCGATGGTCTTCCAGAACTACGCGCTCTATCCGCACATGAGCGTCCGCGAGAATCTCGGCTTCGGACTCAGCGTTCGGCGAACGCCCAAGCCCGAGATCGTGAGCCGAGTGGCGGAGGTCGCAACGCTGCTCGGGCTCGAGAATCTCCTCGACCGGAAGCCCGCGCACCTTTCGGGCGGGCAGCGGCAGCGCGTCGCGATGGGCCGGGCGATCATCCGCGAGCCAAAGGCCTTTCTGATGGACGAGCCGCTTTCCAACCTCGACGCGAAGCTGCGCGTCGGCATGCGCGCCTCGCTCGCGCAGCTGCACGCACGTCTCTCCGTGACGACCATCTACGTGACCCACGATCAGACGGAGGCGATGACGCTCGGGCAGAGGGTCGCCGTGATGCGCGACGGGCACATCGTTCAGGTCGACGTGCCGCAACGCCTCTACCAGGCCCCGCGGGATCTCTTCGTCGCGGCTTTCATCGGCTCGCCGTCGATGAACCTCGTCGAGGCGACCGTCAACGCGGACACGATCGCGTTCGGACAGTTTCGGATCCCCCTCGACCCCGGGCGACGCCCCGCGCCCGGCGTCGATCGCGTCGTGCTCGGCGTGCGCCCCGAGGCCTTCGATGACGCTGCGTTCGCCCAGCCGCGCCAACCGCGCGTCGCCGTCACGGTCGAAGTCCTCGAAGAGCTGGGTGCTGACTCCCACGTCTTCTTCCGTGTCGCGGCGCCGCGGGTGACATTCGAGTCGCGCGATGCCTCGGACGACGAGGCGACCCTCCTGGCCGAGAACGACTCGCTGTTCACGGCACGGGTCGACCCGGCGACGAAGGGTCGGGTCGGCGCTCCGCTGGAGCTCGCCGTCGATCCCGCGAGCTTTCACTTCTTCGACGTCCGCACGGGCGAAAGCTTGCTCGGCGGCGCGGAACGCGCGCCCTCACTTGCCGATGCCGGCAGTTAGCCCTCGCACGAAGAACCGCTGGCCCGAGAGGTAGAGCAGCACGACGGGTGCGATCGAAACGAGCGCGCCGGCGAGGACGAGCGGCTCGTTCGTCGCATAGCGGCCCTGGAACTGCGCGAGGCCGGCCATGAGCGTGCGCGCGTTGTCGTTCTGCAGGAAGACGAGCGCGATCAGGAGCTCGTTCCAGACCCAGATCGCCTGCACGACGACGAGCGTGAAGGCCGCCGCCCCCGACAGGGGCATGACGATCCGCCGCAGCACCATGAACGGGCCCGCGCCCTCCACCGAGGCCGCCTCGATCAGTTCTTGCGGCACGGTGCGGAAGAAGTTCGTCAGAAAGAAGACCGCGAACGGCACCAGCAGGCCCGTGTAGAAGACGATCACCGACTGCAGGTGGTTGACCCAGCCGGTGTCGACCATGAACACGAACATCGGCACGAGCAGCGTGACGGGTGGGACCACCATCAGCGCGACGCTCGACGAGAGGAAGATCCGGTGCCCGCGGAAACGGCCCACCACGACCGCGTAGGCGGCGAGCAACGCGACCAACGTCGACGCGGCAACCGACGAGACCGTGACCAGGAAGCTGTTCCACATCCAGCGGGGCAGCGGCTGGTCGACCACGATCGCGCGAAGGGCGCCGAGCGTCGGGTGGATCGGAAAACCCGTGGGGTCGAGCTGGTACGCGGCGTTGGTCTTGAGCGCCGTCGACACGATGAACCAGAGCGGGTAGAGCGCCGCCAGGCAGATGATCACGAGGAAGGAATGCCGCGCCACGAGGCCCACGAGGCGCCCTCCCGCCCGGGCCCTCATGTGGTCACCGCCCGCTGCCGCACCCACAGCGAGAGGCCGATCAGCAGGCTCGCCATGCCGAGCAGCATCACCGCGACGCTCGCCGCGGTGCCGTCGGCGCCGTTCGAGAAGCTCCTCCAGATGTACAGCTCCATCACGCTCGAGGCGTAGCCGGGGCCACCGGAGGTGAGCACGTAGACGTAGTTGAACACCCACGAGAGCACGGTGATCACCTGAATCACCGTGAGCAGCTCGATGATCGGGCGGATCTGCGGCACGAGGACGCGCAGCTGTAGTGCCCACCAGCCGGCCCCGTCGATGCGTGCCGCCTCGGCGGTCTCGGGCGGGAGTGCGAGCAGCGCGGCCGTAAACACGACCACCCCGAAGCCGAGCTGCTGCCAGATCACCAGGCCGCCCACCGACACGATCGCCAGGTGTGAGTTCCCGAGCCAGTCCTGCGCCAGCGCCCCCAGATGCAGATGGCGCAGGGCCGTGTTGAGCACGCCGTTCTGCTGCAGGAGGAACGAGAACGCGATGCCGATCGCGGTCGCCGGCAGCACGTACGGGAGAAAGACGATCGCCTGGTACTGGCGCATGCCACGGATGCGATCGTTGAGCACGAGCGCGATCGCGAGCCCGATCCCGAGCATCACCGGCACCGCCAGCAAAAGCTTCAGGTTGTTCAGCAGGGACTGGCGGAACTGGGCGTCTTGGATGACGCCCTTGTAATTGTCGAGGCCGACCCAGATCGGCGCGTCGAAGTTGCCCGCATAGAAGCTGTCCCGTACGACTTGCACGAGCGGAAAGGCGAACGCGAACGACATCGCGACGACCGCGGGCAACGCGTAGAGGTAGGGCCAGAGCACCCGCCGCCGGCGCCGCCGGCGGCGGGTGCTCTCGTGAGGCATCGCGTTCAGCCCCCGGAGACCCACTTCGTGTAGCTACGGAACTCGTCCGGATGCTGGCTCTTCCACTTCCCGAGCTCGCTCTGCCAGAGTTTCACGGCGGCCGCGGGCGAGCCCGAGCCGGACGTGATCAGCTCGCCGGCGGCCAGGTCCGCGTTGCCGTCGACCTGCGGCGGCACGAAGTTCTCGGGCCAGACCGACACGGGCGACTGATCGAGCGCGAGCATCTTCTTCGCGATCGGGTCGGTGACCAGCGAGGCCGGGAAGCGCTTGTCGGCCGGGAACACGCCGGTCGCCGCGTACCAGGCCTTGAGCGCCTGCGTCGAATGCAGGAACATCAGGAACTGCGCCGCCGCATGCGGATGCTTCGACCACCTCGTGATGAAGGCATCAGACGACTGCGTCGTGTCGTAGCTCTTCGCGAGCTTCCCCTTGCCCCAGATCGGGATGCCGCTGACGCCCATGTTTTTCGCGCCGAGCTGCTTCTCCCAGGCCGCGACGTTGCCGTCGGTGCCCCAGGACATCCCGACCTTCTTCTGTCCGAAGAGCTGGAAGCCCTGCTCGAAGCTGATCGACGCGACGTCGGAGTTCAGGTAGCCGTTCTTCTTCAAGTCGGCGAGGGCCTGGTAGAAACCCGAGTACTTCGGGTCGGAGAAGCTGGCCTTGCCGATCATCGCCGCCTTCAGCTCGTTGATCGAATTGAGGTTCTGCTTGCCGATCAGCGAGAAGAACCACGCGCCGCCGTAGCCGTCCTTGTTGCCCATGCCGAACGGGGTGATGCCGGCCGCCTTCAGCTTCTTGGCGTCGGCGAGGAAGTCGACCCAGGTCTTCGGCCCCTTGTTCGGGTCGAGGCCCGCCTTTTTGAACAGCGTCTTGTTCCAGACGAACGGGATGCCGAGCAGGTACTGCGGCATCGCCCACAGCTTGCCGCTCGAGATGTTCTCGGGCGTGCCGATCCAGTTCTTGATCTCGCCGGCCGGCACGTAGTCGGAGATCGGCACCGATGAGCCGTTCCAGGCCGGTGTCAGCGTGGGAAGCGTCGCCCATTGCGTGGCGATGTCGGGCCCGCTCTTCGTCTGGGACGCCGTCGTGAACGCCGAGGTCAGCGTGTCGGTGGACTGGATGACGACCGTGATCTTGACCTTCGGATGTGCCTTCTCGTAGATGGCAACTTGCTTCTTGAGCCAGTTGTTGGCGCCGGGCGCGTCGCTTTCGGCCCAGTACCAGTAGGTCAGGCTGGCGTTGTTCGGGTCGTCGCTCGCCGACCGCGCGGTCTTCGAGGCTGCGGTCGATACGAATGCAACCACGCCCAACGCGAGCATCGCCACGAGCACCGCACCCACGTGCTTCCTCGTCATCATGCCCTCCGCTCCTCATGCACCCCAGAGCCTGCTGAAGGCCGAGTCTACCCCCGAGATATCGAGTGTCAAAGGAGCGGCGCTTCGGGGAGCACCTGCCCGCCGTCGACGATCAGCGTCTGCCCGGTGATGTACCCGGCCTCCGCAGAAGCGAGGAAGCGCACTGCCCAGCCGACGTCCTCCGGATCGGCGTAGCGCCGCATCGGGATCGACGTCAACATCAGGCGCTGATGCTCCTCGCTGGTGCCGGCGAACCCAGGCGTCTGGACGTTTCCCGGCATGACCGCGTTGATCGTGACGCCGCTCGTCGCGAGCTCGACGGCAGCAGAGCGCATGAAGCCAAGCATCGCCGCCTTCGACGCGCCGTAGTGGGCGAACCCCGGTTGGCCCGTGATCGGCCCGGTGATCGACGACGTCAGCACGATCCGCCCGTAGCCGCGCGACACCATGTTCGTCATGCACGCCTGGACGGCGCGAAGAACCCCTTTGACGTTGACGTCCATCACGCGATCCCACATCGCGTCGTCGAGCACCGCGAGCTCTGCGGTGGGATAGATGCCCGCGTTCGCCGCCAGGATGTCGATTCGGCCGTGTTGCGCGACGACGCGAGCGGCCAGCGCCTCGACGGAACCCCGATCGCAGACGTCAGTCGCGACGGCGCTCGCCTTCAGCCCGTCTGCCCGGAGCGCCGCAGCCGTCGACTCGCCCTCCGCGGGGTCGAGATCGGCGATCACCACCTGCGCACCCTCTGCCGCGAGCACTGAGGCAATCCCGCGACCGATGCCTCGCGCGGCACCGGTGACGACTGCGACCTGATCAGTGAGAGATTGCATGGCGGGCCTCCGCGAGGCGCCCGAATATAATCACGCGCCACCATGCAGCGCTTCCCTGCGAGCGGTGCGAAGTACACCTACAGCCCTGACCACGCGCCGATCGGAACGGTCGAGCCAGGCGAGCGTTTCGAGGTCGAATCGGTGGAGGGGTTCTCCGGCTACTTCAGCAGCCCCTCCGACTTCACGCCGGAGGTCTACGCCGAGGCGGAGGCGCACAAGTGGGCCGTTACGGGCCCGATCTCCGTTACCGGTGCGAAGGCGAACGGAGCCGTCGCCGTGACGATCCACGACGTCGAGGTGGTGACGCCCGGGGTCGTGGTCTACGGTGCCTACACCGCCGACGACGTGCTCGATTGGTGGGACGACGAGAGTGCCTGCGAGCTCTATCCGGCCCAGGGCGGGACATTGCGGTTCGACGACCGGACGACCCTCCCGACGCGGCCTCTGATCGGCTGCCTTGCCGTCGCCCCGGCGGAGGGCACGCTGCACGCGAAGCTCCAGGGCCGCTACGGCGGGAACCTCGACTGTCGCGAGATCCGTGCCGGCGCGACCGTCATCCTGCCGGTCTCGCACGACGGCGGCGGGCTCTACTTCGGCGACTGCAAGGCGCTGATGGGCGACGCCGAGATCGTCGGGCCGCCCGAGGTCGGCGCCCTCGTCACCGCGAGCGCGGCACCGATCACGCGGCCGCGATCGCTTGTCTGGCCGCGCATCGAGACGGGTGACACGTTGACGACGCTCGTCTCGGGCAAGCCGCTCGAGTGGAGCGCACGCGAGGCGTTCCGCGAGCTCCTGAACTGGGTGACCGAGGACTTCGACCTGTCGCGGCCGAAAGCGGCGCTGCTGCTCGCGATGGTGGCGAACGCCGGCATCTGCCAGATAAGCAACACGGACTACACGGCGTACTGCGCGATTCCCCGCGATGTGCTCGGCCCCTACACGCGCGAGTAGCGGGGCACAGCTAGCGGACGAGCCCGCGCGCCGACACGCGGATCACGCGCTCGACGACGCCGTTCCGCGCGCCGAGCAACCCGTCGTGCAGGTTCACGCAGCCGCAGGCATGGTTCGGGATGACGCGCAGGTGATCGCCGACCGCGGGCCGCTCTTGCAGATCGGCGACGTTCACGTACCCGTGCTCCTCGTTGATCGTGTCCAGGTGTGCGTCCGGCCAGCCGACGATCACGCCGTGGCCGTCGTCGGGATGCGAGTCGGACGTGAGGGTCTTGGAGCCCGCGTCGATCACGATCTGTCCGGGCACGGCGTCCGAGACGACCGTCACCTCGACCCAGAGCGCGCATGCGTCGAGGCCACCGCCCGGCTCCGACGGGCCGTCGACGCGATCGAGCAGCGCGTAGGTGCCCGCCCGCAGCTCGTTGGTGCAGGTCTCGTGCGTGAGGTAGCGCGTCGGCGTCGATCCTCCGGAGATGCGATCGCAAGGGATGCCCGCGCCGGTGAACGCGTCCCGCGCCTCGCGCATCAGGGCATCGGCAGCAAACAAACGCGACCGGATCGTCTCGGCGTCCCCACGGCAATGGCCCGGATAGCAGCTGATGCCGGCCACCTGGACGGCCGGCAGGCTCGAGAGGCGCTGCGCCAGCTCGAGCGCACCGGCGGGGGTCACCTGGCCCGTTCGGTGCAGGCCGACATCGAGCTCGACCAGCAACTCGGCTCGCGCACCGGCCCGACCGAGCGCCGCCGACAGGCCCTCGGCAGGAGCGAAGCTGTCCACCGCAACGGTCAGCTCCACGCCCTCCGCGGCGAGCCGGGCGAGCCGGTCCCACTTGTCGGAGCCGAGCGGCGGGTAGTGGACGAGGATTCGCGGAGCGCCCGCCTCATGGAACACCTCAGCTTCGCCGGTCTTCGCGACGGTCAGCCCACCGGCGCCGAGCGCAAGCTGCCGGAGACCGATCTCGGGCGACTTGTGGGTCTTCGTATGAGGCCACAGAGCGATCGCGTGCGAGTCGGCGTACGACTGAAGACGCTCGAGGTTCGCCTCGAGACGGTCCAG